>PKWO01000069.1 GCA_003132085.1 Oxalobacteraceae bacterium
GATAAACCGCATTGCCACGCGCCGTTATCCGCAAGCCGCCGTCGAGCTGTCGAGCGTCTCGCGGGCGGCTGCCTTGCTGTTTCGCGCGCTCGGCGGGGACCACGGCGTAGCGGTGCAGGCCGGAGCACAAACACTGCATGGCGCCAGGCGTTCGCTGCTGGAGCGGCTGGCCGGCAGCGAACGCAAGGCCGATCTCGCCTGGCTGGATCCACAGGCGCTGCGGCTGCCTCCGGTCATCGACGCTTTTCCCGACGCCAAACTTAATCGGGACATGTATTTCTGGCTAGCCGCCCTGGCGGCGGCCGATCCGCAGCCAGGCATGCCGTGGCTGGCGCGCAATCAGGCTGCGGTGCTGGCGGTCACGCAGAATTTCCCCGGCCTGGCAGCGTGTTACGGCCGCTTGATGGAAGCTGAAATTGCGCGCCGCCCGGACATCGGCAAGCTGGCGCCGGATGAGGCGACGCAGGAACAGGCGATTCGCGATGCGCTGCGCGAACCCGGCAGCGTCGCCGTGTTGCCAGTGGCGCGCCGCGCGCCACATCCAGTGCTGCTGTGGCTGCGTCCCCAGTTGTCGAGCACAAGCAACCCACAATTGGTTGCGACACCGGAGTCCGTTCAGAGCGGCGCAGGCGCGCAGCAGTCGGATAAAAAGCGCCGCGTGGCCGAACATGCCAGCATGCCAGAGCGCAAAGGCGGATTGCTGCTGTTCCGCCCGGAATCGATATTCAGCTGGACCGAATATGCGAAAGTCGAACATGAATCGAAGGAAAACGATGATCAGGATCTGGCCCAGGCGGCCGACGATCTGGATGTAATTTCGATCGCGCGCGACTCTCAGAACGTCGCCAAGAAGCTGCGCATGACGCTCGACCTGTCGCCGGCGGAAGGCAGCGGCGCCGCACTGGACGGCGACCGTTTGCTGCCGGAATGGGACTATCGAACACATACCCTGAAATCGGACCAATGCCGGATCAACATCATCGTTCCGACGAGTGCCGGACCGTGCCCGCTGCCGCCGAATCTGAAGCGCGACTGCCAGCGCCTGCAACGCCAGTTCGGCGCATTGCGGCCGCTGCGCGCGCGCATCAAAGGACAGGCAGACGGTAGCGAAATCGATCTTGATGCCTATCTCCGACATGCAGCGCACCGCACCGGCGGCGCCGAAGCGCGCTTCTATCTGGATCAGCGCAAGCGCGAGCGTGACCTGGCTTGCCTGTTGCTGGCCGACCTGTCCTTATCCACCGAGGCATGGGTAGGCGAAGGGCGGCGCGTGATCGATGTTATCCGCGACAGCTTGTTCCTATTTTCCGAAGCGCTTTCCGTCACCCGCGACCGCTTTGCACTCTGCGGCTTCAGTTCCAAGCAACGCACCGATGTGCGGTTTCATATGCTTAAGGAATTCGACGAACCCTATGGCGATATCGTGCGCGGCCGTATCGACAGCATCGGCCCGGCCTACTATACGCGCATGGGCGCGGCGGTTCGCCATGCAACGAATATCCTGGCGCGTCAAAAAGCGCGCGAACGTCTGCTACTGCTGGTCACTGACGGCAAGCCCAACGATTCGGACCAATACGAAGGGCGTTATGGAATCGAGGACACGAGAAAAGCACTGATCGCCGCCCGCCAACAAGGACTGCGGCCTTTTTGCGTGACGGTTGACCAGGAAGCGCACGAATACCTGCCGCATATTTTCGGCAAGGACAACTTCATCATTATCCGCAAACCGTCGGAGCTGCNNATTCTTTCCTGGCTTGGCATCTTTTCGGCGCTGGATTCCATTGCGTGCCTGACGACGAATTGCGCGCCGCAGCGGGCTCACTCCGGGCAGTCGCTTGCTCGCCAGTTAGATTGAAGACACTGACCACCTGAACCAAATTGTCGGCCTGCTCTTGCGTGGATCTGGTTGCGGCAGCGGCTTCTTCCACCAATGCCGCATTTTTTTGGGTCACGTTCCCCATCACAAGAATTGCATGGTTAACTTGCTCGATGCCCTGCGATTGTTCCTGACTGGCTTCGGCAATTTCAGTCATTATGTCGGTGACGCGCTTTATGCTCTCCACGACTTCATGCATTGTGGTACCCGCTTGATCGACCAACTTGTTGCCATTTTTGGTTCTGTTGCAATAGCAGAGTGAGACTAAGCGAAGTCGTGCGACCGCGCGCCGATTAGTTGGCAAGGGAATAGAATTGGGTTGCTGCGGACGAAGCTTGGCTTTCTGGGCGGTCGAGCTGTCCCTTGCGGATCATATGCATGATCTCGATGCCGGCGAGGAGAATGCTTACGCAGCGGAAGCTTGAGTCCCAGCAGCATAGACGATGGGTTTGATCGCACGGGGGTCCTGCTCGACGATGTTGTCGAGGTACTTGATCTGAGGTAGTTCGATGTCGGCCTGGACGCTTTGGATGGCTGAAGCGTTGGCGCCGCTTTTGTCGATGGTGATCTTCTCGGGAAAACCATGCAGACCGATGGCGCGCTCAAGGAACCACCTAGCCGCAGCTTGGTCGCGATGGGCGATGGGCGGTGAGCAGGACGTCGATGGTGTCGCCGTCGCGGTCGATTGTTCGTTACAGGTATTTCCACTGGCCGGCCACTTTGATGTAGGTTTCGTCCATCCAGCCAGCTGGCGCCTACCGGCGTTTGCGCCGGCGAAACACTTTGGCAAGCACCGGCAGGATTTTGAGCGCCCAGCGATGCACCGTGGTGTGATCGACGAACACGCCGCGTTCTTGCATTATCTCTTCGATGTGGCGAAAGCTTAGCGGATAGTGCATACGCTTGATCACCTTGCGCAGTGCGTCGATCATCATTGCCTTCGTCCGTTCAATAGTCATTAGCCTGTCGGCAGCTGGCCAGCTTCGGCTTAGTGCAACAGAACGCTTTTGTGTCAACCTACTTGAACTATTTGTCGCGAGCCGCGTGTTGCACCAATTTAAGGAATTCATTATCGACTCCCCCGAGTTTGGATGTCTGGCCGAGAATGCGCCCATTACCATCCAGCAAGATGAGCGCGGTACTATGATTGTAGTCGCCGTTGGGCAGCAATTTGTATTGTATGTGCAGAACCGCAGCCAGTTTGCGCACCATTGCCGGATCGGTGCGCGCCAGCGTCCAATGCTCGCGATCAAGCTGGTGCTTGTCGGCGACCGACTTGAGCACGGCAACATCGTCGCGCACAGGATCGAAGGTCACCAGCAGCATTGTCACGCGTCAACGCTCCCCTGCGCTTAAGCGGTCTTGCGTCGCGCGCACAGTATCGATTAGCATCGGGCAGACGAACTGACACGAGTTATAAAACATGCTGACGACGACAGGTCGGCCGCGCAAGTCTGTCAATTTGAACGGCTTTCCATCCTGGTCTAGCAGCGCGGACTGGAGCTGGTAAACCGAGTCGCCGGGCAAGTGGTCGCCGCTGGCATCGGCGTTCGCATGTTCTGCGTTGCCGGCGGACGCACATCGCGAAATAGCAAACAAAGTCAGGGCACTCAGACAATGAGCCGCCTTGACGCGTAGAACGGATTTCATAGTTACTCCTTTTTCCCGCCACGGGCGCAACGAAATCCGAGGTTGTTGGTGGTATCCGCACCCTCCAGCGAGGACAGCAAAGCGATTCTCATCAAAATGGCAAAATTCTCTTTGTCTTGCAAGCTGATCGCACCTGCACCGCAAAATTTCAACTTATCGGGGTCGCCTTGATTGCGGCTGTCGGCGCTAATGAATAGCGCATTGAAATCGTCGACCCATTCCCAGATCAATCCGTGCATGTCGCGTATGCCGTAATAATTGGCAACCCGGCCGACTGACGATGCTGGCAAATCGGAGTTCTGCGCGTACCAAGAGAGGATGTGGGCGCGCCAAATCGGGTCGCTGCGCGCATCGGCGTGGGTTTCGTCGGCGGCGGCGACGTATTCCCATTCGTACCAGGTCGGCAGGCGCGCATCTTCGCTTTCGCAAAAAGCCTGCGCGACAAACCAACTAACACTGGTGACTGGCTGATGCTCGTTCAAGCCGCCGCCGATCAACGTCGGCGACGCCCAGCGATGCAAATAGCTGCTGTCGGCGAACACCGAAGGAACATTTCCTCGTCGCCATTCCTGATGCGCATTGACGAAAGCTGAAAATTCACCGTTAGTCACCGGCGTCACACGCAATTTGAAGCCTTCGATGCGAACTGGATCGTTGCCGTCCGGGTTAGAGATCACGCTGACCAGCGATCCCGCAGGAATCGCCGTGTAGTCGGCTGCATTCGCCGACACCGCAGCCAACATCGCGACCATTCCGCATGCGCCAATAATGGTTGCCGGGGATCGCGATCGCTTCATGTCAGCCATTTGCACGGTTCAATTCGCTTCTGTCGGCGCGGAAACGCCTTTTGCTCGTTCGGTTTTCACCTCGGATGCACCGATCTGGCCGCCCTTGTTACCAAAGCTATTCAACACATACGTCAAGATATTGGCGATTTCATCGTCGTTCAATTGAGTCATCGGCGGCATCACGGAATTAAATTCATTGCCATTGACGGTGACCTTGCCGGTCAAGCCGCGCAACGGAATGCCGACGGCGCGATGCAAATCGCTATTCAAGAAATCAGACTGCGCCAACGGAGGGAAAACACCCGGCAAACCGGCCCCATTTGATTGATGGCAAACCGAGCACGTACCCGCGAACAGCTCGCGGCCGGCATTGATCTGATCCTGCAACGTCAGCGTGCCACTGGCGGCCGCCTGCGTGGCCTTGGTCACCGAAGCGAGATTCGGTTGGGCGCGATCCCCCAGGTAAACGGAATCGAGTTCCTTGCCCGAATAGATATCCTTCTTCTGAGGGCCATCCACTTTCAGTATCGCCAGCGCGCCTTTGTTGAACGCACGGAAGATGGAGTGGTCGACCAGCACATAGCTGCCAGGAACCTTGGTCTGAAACTCGACCGTGACCACACCGCCAGACGGAATCAGCGTGGTCTGCACGTTTTCCTGCGAATGCGATCCGCCTTCATAGCGCACCTTGTCGAAGATTGCGCCGATCACATGAAAGCTCGATACCAGGTTCGGGCCGCCGTTGCCAACGAACAAGCGAATCGTTTCGTCGGTCTTGGCTGTCAGCGCCTTGTCGCCGGTCAGCGAACCTTCTGCGCCGTTAAACAACACGTAGGTCGGTTTCTCGTCGATCGCCTTGTCCATATCGAATGGTTGCAAACCCTTTTCGCGGTATTTTCCGGTAGTGTAGAAGTCGCCCTGCATCACGTAGTATTCATGGTCGACACGCTTCATGCCTTCGGGCGGTTCCACTAAAATCAAGCCATACATGCCATTGCCGATATGCATGCCCACAGGCGCGGTTGCACAGTGATAGACGTACACGCCTTCATTGAGTGCCTTGAAAGTAAATTGCGATTCATGGCCGGGGGCTGTGAAGCTCGACGCAGCGCCACCGCCTGGGCCTGTGACACCGTGCAAATCGATGTTGTGCGGCATCTTGTTGTTTGGATTGTTCTTCAGATGAAATTCCACGGTATCGCCTTGGCGTACGCGGATGAAGCTGCCGGGCACCGTGCCGCCGAAGGTCCAGAACATGTACTTCACACCTTCGGAGATCGCCATTTCCTTTTCAATCACTTCGAGGTCGACTATCACCTTGGCTGGATATTTGCGATGAATGGGCGGCGGCACATTGGGTGGGCTGGTGAGAACCGCGTGGATCGGCTGGCCTTGAGGCGGGCCAAAATCGCCCTTTAACTTGGCTGACGTCTGCTGCGCCGCATAGGTGGAGGTCGCACCTAACGAAATTCCTAATGCTATACTCGTCGTTGCGGACAAGATGCGTATAACTTTGACAAAACGCTTCATTTTTGCCTCTTTCTGGTAACCAATCCTTGTGAATGCGGGGGGAGATTCAACTTTCTGATTGTCGATCTTTTTACCCGCCTAACGCATGGTGCAAAGATATAGCAACCGTCACTATATGAGATATGATGTAGATCAAATATATATCACGTTGTGATTAATTTTACTCTACTCATGCAATGTGAGATATTTGAAAACTCTGCGAAAGCGGAGCAGGTCACTGATGGATGTTGCGGCAATTGGCATTGCTGGATCGCGCGAGTGGAAAGAACATGGCTCGCACTGGAGCCGTTCTTTTCGATTGGGATAGTGGACAATTTTGGCCGGCATCGATCCCTCGACCTAGCAACAGCCGGGCGCCTGTGGAAACAGCCAAAAAGTAGGGCCTACTTGGAGAGAACCTTCAACTCACGCTGCAATTCAGAGACTTGACCTTTGTGCAAAATAGCTATTTCGCGCAATAATGTCTCGCCCTTTGGCGTCAGGAATACTTCGACACAGCGCTTATCTTCTGTTCCTGGCCGACGCTTGACCAATCCGGTCTTTACGCAACGCGATACGAGTGCCACGACGCCATGATGATGCGCTTGCAAGCGCTCGGCAAGTTCGGTAATCGTCGCCCATTCCCGGTCGGGAAATCCCTTTACCTGCAACAACAAAAGGTATTGAAGATGGGTAATTCCACGCTCCTGGGTGACTTCCTCGCTGAAGCGCAGGAAGCGCCGGAGCTGATACCGGAAGTTCGCGAGCAATTCATAATCTCTTTTGGAGTTAAAGTCGCCTTTTGGTGGTAGAGACATTGTGATCGCAGAAAGATTGGAAACAATGGGTGATGGTTTAGCCGAGCACGGTATTTAAAGGAGGCCAAATCCGGCTTCCCGGCGAAAGACGTATTGCCGGAGGGCGTCTGCTCGCGCTACCGCGTTCATTCCGTATTGTGACATATTCCCAACATTATTGGTTGTCTGCGGGAAGTCGCGCAAGATATTGCCCCGGATGAGGTCGCAAAAACCAAGCCCTAACAGCATGGCGGCCAGCGCGGCAACAAAACGTACTCAAGTATTTGCGGGTTACGACCGACTAACCAATTTTTATTTAGACAGCGCGAACGCCCTTTTGCAGTCGGCCACGAACGATCCCCGAGACCACGACCGAGATGAATATAAGCAACGCGCAAGCATTTGCCAAGCCGCCGTAACGACGCAGCGCGAAATTTTCACATACGACGCCGACAACACGCAGCGTCAGCGACGCGTGCAGCAACAGCAGCGGCAAGTAGAACACCGCGTGATAGGGAAGCTTCAGCCGCGTTACAGCCGGGACGATCACCGGCGCATGTCCCAACACCATCGAAAAGACGAAGCCGAGCCCGATCGCATGCAAGGCTGCGTCGCGCCATGGGTGTCCCGCCAAAAACGCCCCTTTCAGACCAAGCAGTCCGGCGGCGACGAGCCAGCAGTATCCTAGGAGAAGACAAACGGCGATGAAGCGCGTCAGTCCCTTTTGCCGCACATTGATTCGGGCGATGTCATAGCGCATCAGCCATACCGCTAACGCCGCCAAGCCAAAGGAAAACAACCTGAGGCCGAGGTCATCCACCCATAAGCCTAGCGCGGCTCCGGCGAAGATGGCACCGACGATCGCGACGAACAAGCGGCGTGCCGTCACCGGCGTAGGCAGAAAACGAGTCAGTTCAAGCCTTTCGGCGGCAACCGTCAGGATCAGAAAGCACAGCCACCAAGGCACAGCGGCGGTCACGGCGTCCTCTGCGGTCCATACCAGGTTACCGATTAGCCAACACAGCGCACCGGTCGCCAGGACAAAAGTGAACAGTGCCGCTAACCGCCCGATGACTACGGCACTGCCGATTACCAGAATCGCTGCGGCTGCCGACAGAAGGATTTGCGCCGATGCATGCGGCACGCCGGCCAACAGTAGCACACCACCTAGGCCCGCACATGCCGGTGCGAGATAGGCCCATCCGCGACCAACCGCAACTGCCCGCTCAAGACTGATGACCGCACCGAAGAAAGCGGAAATCATCAGCGCCCCATGCCATCCGGCCGCCGTTGCCAACGGCACGTCCCATGCCAGACGCGCCAAACCGGCGGACACTCCTCCAACCAGGCAGATCATGCCCAGCGCCAGAAGCGACAGACTGCAGGCAGAGCGCAAGCCGGTCATCGCCAAGCGCCTGTCGGGCGCACCGCCGTCGATACTGCGGCTGAATGCTCGCGGTACTCGCTCCATGCCAACAAGCGCATTTCGATCACGTCTTGAATGAATGATGCAGCGCACATGGTTCTGTTCTCGATACCCTCAATGCATACAATTCCGCACATTCAGCGGTCACTTGCATCCGAAGCAGTCACCAACCAAAATACGCGTTGCCGGCGTCGCTCATCATCGACTGCTCCCAGGGCGGGTCCCATACAAGGTGCACATCCGACTGCACCGTATTTGGCAAGATCTCGTTAAGTACCGCATTGACGTCGTCTACGATCATTTCCCCCATGGGACAGGCGGGCGAGGTCATCGTCATTTCCACGCGCACGTATTCATCGGTAACTTCGATGCGATACACAAGACCGAGATCGACTATGTTCATGCCGATTTCCGGGTCGATTACCTCTCGCAAAGCTTCGCGGATGAAATCGACATCAGTTAACGAGGTTTTGGCGAGTTCAGTAGTCATGGGCCCTCCAACGGCAAATGTTCGTTTTCAATGCACATGGCATGAAAGACACTTCAGAGCGTATCTATCGCGGATGAATATACCATGCGCAGCGGCAACGTCGAAAAGCCGCTGGCCGGATATGCAGCCCTGGTCGGTGCGGTGTCCGCGTCAGCCTCGATACGGATCGTGCGCGCAAGCAGTTCCTCCACGGCCACGCGGATTTCCATACGAGCCAAAGGCGCCCCTGGGCATACGTGTATCCCTGCACCATACANNGCAAATTGGCGGCCGGATCGCGATCTAGTCGAAACGCCTCTGGGTCGTCGAAAACGCAACCGTCCCGGTTGCCGGAAACCCAGTTCAGCGAGATTCTTTCACCAGCCCCTATTTTGCGCCCGCCGATTTCGACCTCCCGCGTCGTTATGCGCCGGTTGGCCACCAGCGGTCCGTATATCCTGAGTATTTCCTCGATCGCGTCGGGCAGCAGAAACGTTTGCGCGCGCAGCAGATCTTGCAGTTCGGCGTGCTGCGAAAGATAACCGACCACTATTCCGATCGCAGCCGACATGGTGCCGACTTCGCCAACGGTCCAGTTGCGCAGGATGCTGACGATCTCCTCATCCCGCAAAGGCCGACAGGCAACCGTCTGGGCCATCAAACTTGTGGTGATATCGCTGCTTGGCAATACCTGTTCGGTGCGCTTCCTCTGCAGCAGTTGCATCACGTAATCTTCAAATTCGCGGGCAATTTCCGCCATTGCATCGCGATCTCCAGATAGTGTCGCCATCTGATTCTTCTGCGTCCAGAGACGCAGTGATTCGCACATCTCGGTCGGCCATCCGAGAAACGCACACTGTGCTTCGACGGCGAATCGATGCGAAAAGGCGCCAATGAATTCGATTTGTTCATGCGACCGCAGTGATTGGGCGAGATTGGCTGCGATCCGACGGCATCCCGGTTCAAAGCGCGCCATCCGCTGCGGTTGGAAATACGGCTCGATAACCTGTCGGTAACCGGTGTGTTCCGGGGGATCGAATCCGTTCGGAACCGTCAGATGTTTTGAAACCGCATTGCTGAACGTCTGGTGGTCGTTCAGCACGCGCAAAATATCCTCGTGCCGAAACAGCGACCATCCCAGAAAGTCGCTGTAAGCAACTGGACAACGTTCACGCATCTCGTCATATGCAGCACGCTGGTCGCGTTGGATTGCATCAGATTTCGGATCCCAATCCTGCACAGGCAGATGGTTCACTGTTATTCCTCGCTTGCGTCTCTGCAGCTTCAAAGAAAAATTTCTATAAGATGCATTATACTTGTATCTTATATTTTGTGAAGATAAAATACGTCTTCAATGTTATATTTTCTGAGCTATCCGTGCGCTTAGGTTGCCCAAGCTGGCGCAATCAGACTTTATCGCCGCGCATTCGAAAAGGTCAATGCGAGGCATCATTGAATCGCCACTAGAATTATTTGGATTACTTACAGAGGAGTTTTATCATGACGCACGATTGTTCCATTCCAGTCATAGCAGAAGGCATTTACCCATTCGACGCCCGCGGCATCGCCAAGCGATTCCGTCACGCCGCAATCTTTGGTGCACTGGATGCGCTGCAGGCCGGAGAGACCATGCGCTTTTGCAACGATCACGATCCGCTTCCGTTGCTGTCACAGATCACCAACCATTTCGGTTCGCACGTCAGGATATCGTATGTATCTCGTTCGCCTGGCGAAATCGTCATCGCTTTTCTGGTAACAGGCTGATCACGACGTTTGAAGATGGATTGCATCGGCATCTTTATCGCAAATGTCAATCCATTAACGTCGACGCCCGCTACATCAACTGATGGTAGACGAACGTGAGGAGCGAGTCAGGCAAAATCCCTCAAACCTGGGCCAACTCCTCAGGCTCAGGAAAGCGGTGTTTCTGCATGCGAAACGAGGTGCTCCTGAAACGCTCCTATCGATGTTCTTCGTTTAACAACGCTTGCGACGGCTTTACAAGATCGCTGCGACTTACGATGCCGATAAGCCGTCGCGATTGCGCATCCGTCACCACCGGTAGCCGCTCCAATCCATGTACGGCAACGCGGGTGGCGATCGTCCGACAGGTCTCCCCCGCCAGAGCCAAAGCAGGCACGTTCACGCCGAACAGGTCGCGCACGTACACTATGCTCAGATCCTGTTGTCCCGCAAGCAAAATAGTACGGTCTATCATCCCGACATAAGCACCGTCGTCGACCACTGGAAACGCACGATGGGTCTATTCGGATCCAAAATGTATGGCAACGGCGTCGTTGATGCTGGCGTGCGCATCCATCGATTGCACGTCGCGTGTCATCACCTTCGCACGTTGTGGCGCTCCAGGGGGTCGATCCCATATTCGCTATAGATATGATAGCCACGCCTCGCTATTTTTTCGGTCAGAATTGAACGTGGCATGGTCAGCACAGTGAATCCGTAGGCGACGGCAGATGCGGTGAGCAAAGGCAACAGTGCATTGGCATCATGGGTCAATTCAAACGCAAACATCACTGACATGATTGGTGCGCGCATCATGCCGCCCAGGGTCGCAGCCATAAAGAACCAGCAGCCACAGTGCCGGACTCCCGCCCGGCAATAATGCTCCCAGCACGACGCCGAGGCCCGCGCCCATCATCAATAAAGGCGCTAGCACCCCGCCGGAAGTACCCGACCCAAGAGCGATCACCGACATGACGGCCTTGCACAACAACAGCGCGACCACGGCACTGAGCGCTAGATGATTTTGCAACAAGTCGCCAATCACGTCATAACCGACACCCAGCGCCCGCGGCTGCACAAAGCCACCAATTCCCACGGCAATTCCATCCAGAGCAGGCCACCACATCCAGTGGATCGGCAATCTTCCGAAAAGGTCTTCGACCTTGTAAAGCGCGGTTGACAACGTCCATGACGGCGCGCCGCCGGCGATGCCAGCAACCGCGCACGACAACAAGCTGAGCGGGCTCGCGGCAGCGGTCTGCAGCGGAAACAGCGGGCTAGCGTCGAGCAGCAGCGGCCGCGTGTTGCCGCACCCCCGGGATGCCGATTTCCACTGACCCAGTTCAAATCCCCTGGAACCGTGATAGCCCATGGGGCTGCGGGCCTCCGATCTGGTTCACCGAAAATCGGCAGGCTGGGGCAATTTGACGTCGGCGACCGCCATGGTTGATGAGACTACCGTGCGCCCACATTCCAGCCTGGATTATGAAACACCAGAAGCGTTTAGCAAGAAAAAATCAAAGGGCTTGGCTTAGCCAGATATGCACGGATGCATTTGGGTAGCTCGTCCAAACTTTGCATTTTCATAATTAATGCGACACCCAAGGATAGTCAGATCAGACGAGGGTCTGCTCCACGTCAATGCCAAAATGGCGCTTCATGATCCATACAATGCTTTCGTATGCCACACCCTTGCGGCAGATACGCATGGCTTCGACATCAAGCAGTGTCGATGAACATGCGTAAGGCTTGTACTTCAGTACGCCATAGTCGACCACCACGTCTGCAATCGACAGGATCTCCTGTTCAATCTGGTCGACTTCGAATTTGGTGCCATGCAGCGATACATTCGCCGAAGAGCCGAAGATCGGCATATTGGCGGCATTCGACAGCTGGCAGATTTCATGATGAAATTGGCCAGCATTCATGAGCATCAGCAACGTGCCTTCGAGCGTGCTGGCATTCGTTACCCGCGAATCGAGTTCGGCAAGGAATGGATCGTTGAAATCGGCTGGCGCAATCACACCCAGTGGTAAATCGTAGCTTTCGGTGATCGCAATTACGATTTCCCGCGCCCTAGTTGAGCAGCTATGCAGGCGCTGATGCAAACCCTTGTCGCCGATCATCGCATTAAGCTTCGACGGCGCGCGTTTCTTTGTATCAAAAATGCGTTTCAACGCATCGTAATGCGACGCTACCGCCGCATAGCCGACATCGTTAGGAATGATTGCAATGCCACCGCTCTGCAGTGCGAGAAATGCACGCGCGGCTTCCGCCTTGTGATCGATTACGCCGCTCATGCCTGCTTCACCCCTGCCTTTGCATTTAATTCGGCGATTGCCTGATCGGTCGTGGCCACGCGCCCGAATAGGCGCAAGAACGATTCCAGCGTCACGTCCTGCATCCGGTCGGAACAGGTGCCGGTAGCGTCCGAAATCAAAATCGATCCGTAACCGCGATCGGCAGCTTCGCGCGCCGTGGTATCGACGCAGTTGTTGGTTGATACGCCCGTATACACCGCGGACTTCACGCCAAGCTCGTCAAACACTTTATCTAGCGGAAGGCTCGCGAACGCCCCCATCGTGTTTTTCAGCAGGACAGGTTCGCCCGATTGGGGCGCGAGCTCAGCGACAATTCCGTTTTCGAACGACCCTTCGTAGTTGTTGCAGATATCGAAGAACTTGCGCAGATGGGGCGGCGCGTCGGACAGATCCGCTTTGCGTGAGCCGACAGTCACATAGATCACCGGCGCCTTGGCTTTGCGCCATGCGGCCAGCAGCTTTTGCGTGTTCGGGATGATCAGTGTCTCGATCCGGTTGAAGCGGTATTCGGCGTCCGACAGCTTCCCCTGACCGGCCAAAAAGGCACCGAGGCCGTGATGACGCGAGCCACTCGCATACTGCATATCGATAACTACTAACGCAGTATCGTTCGGATCGATGGCGATAGGGTTAGTGAACTGGTTGATATAGCTTGACATAAAAATCTCCGTGTAATGGCGCTTAACTAACCAAGGCGAGCGAAATAAATGCAACGTAGGTAAGAATCAGCTGGCTGGTCAGCAGCGCAACCACGAATGTCCAAGCCGACTTTGGCAATGCTGCTGCTGAATATTATTGAAACCGACTGGCGGCGTAATTGAAGCAATCTTAATGCCCGTGGTCAGGATGTTGGCGAATGAAAAGCGCGTCAGGTTAGCGTAAATTTTCCCGTGGCCGGGCGGGGCTCTAGTTCGACGCTAAAATGTTTCTTGATGAGCTCCGCCTGCAGTTCGAACAAACCGCCCCAGCGCAGCACTTTCCAGGTCGGCAGCTCAAGAATTGTGCTGCCGATGCCATAGTCGTTGATATATCGGCTGGTGCCATAGCCGAGCACGATGTCGCAGCCCTGCTGAACGGATTCTTCAACATCCTCGATACGGAATTTGCTGCCCGCGAGCGAAACGTTGGCAGAAGACCCCATAAGCGGCGCAGCGGTCTGCCAGGAGAGCCGTGCCAGCTCGTTATGCAGAAAGCCGGCATTCATCAGCAAATCCATGGTGCCGACCTTGGTCGCGCGGCGCAGTGCGCCGAATTGTACTGTGCGCAGCCAGTCGTGATCGGCACGGTATGGCGCGATTACCGATAGCGGCAAGTCATAATCCTGTGTAATGCAGCGCACCAGGTCCTTGTCGCGCGGCGTGGTTTCCAGCACATCGTTAAATATGTCCCAGTTGCCAATAATGCCATTCGGCTTGGTCGGAGCACGACGCTTCAGCTCATAGATGCGCTCCAAGGCGCGAGCGGTATGGCCAAAAATCGCATACGAGACGTCAAGCGGAAGCACCGCTACGCCACCGGCCTGCAGTATGCGGAACGCACGGATCGCGTCCTCGTGCACAACGGCTTTAGCCGGGATTTCTCCCCGATTGATCAATTCCATTTGTCTCCAGTCCTTTACGGTTTGATGTCCGTTTAAAATTTGTTACGCGTCCCGGCGAGCCCGGGGAATCGGTCATTTGCCGTTCGACGGACAACCAGCCGACCGTACGAATATGCAAATTGTTAATTCTTTCAGAATTAATACTACGCTTACCGACTGCTTATGATAAGTTTATAGTTTTAATCTATCAATTAATATTTCTTATGAATATAACTATCCGGCACTTACGTGCAGCACTTGCCGTCGCGCGCCATGCAAGTTTTCGCCATGCGGCCGATGAAATAAATCTGTCGCAGCCAGCGGTGTCGCTGGCAATCATCGAACTGGAACGGAATCTGGGGGTAACGCTGTTCGATCGTACATCGCGCATGGTGCGTATCACCGATGTGGGCAACACCTTCCTTGCTTCTGCATCCAGGGTGATCGGCGATTTTGACCGACTGACCCAGGATATCGGTACTATTGCGCTGTCGCGGCGCGGACGTGTGATCGTTGGCTGCCTGTCGTCAATCGCCGGCCGCGTGATGCCGGAAGTGATCCGAGAATGTGAGCAGCGGTATCCTGCAATCGAAATCCAGATCAGGGACGATGCCGGCAGCAGCGTGCTGGAACTAGTAAGGTATGGCGAAGCCGACCTCGGCGTCGCGGTGCA
>PKWO01000421.1 GCA_003132085.1 Oxalobacteraceae bacterium
GACGCGACTCAAAGCGGGTCATCGATACGCCATGCGTCGCCAACGGCGCCAGCAGGTTATATACGGCCCCGGCCTTGTTCGGCACTGCCAGCACCAATGAAGTCTGGTCCTGGCCGCTTGGCGTAGTGATCAAACGGCCGACCACCGCGAACCGGGTGCGGTTGTGCGGATCGTCCTGAATATGCGCGCTAATAACTTGCAAATCGTACTTTTGCCCGGCAATTTCGCCGGCAATGGCGGCAACTGCAGCGTCTTCACCGGCCATGCGCGCCGCTTCCGCATTGGAAGCCACTGCATACCGTTCGATACTCGGATAATGTTGATTGAGCCATGCTTGGCATTGTGCAAGCGCTTGCGAATGGGCGCAAATGCGGGTAATGCCATCCATGCTGCCGCTTTTGCTCATCAGGCTATGGTACACCTCGATCGACACCTCGCCGCTGATCGCAAGCGTGGTTTGCAACAGCAAATCGAGCGTGCGGTTGATTGCGCCTTCGGTTGAATTCTCCACCGGAACGACGCCAAAATCTGCGGTACCCGCCTCCGTGGCGCGAAACACTTCATCAATCGAGACGCACGGCAGGCTTTCGACCGCATGACCGAATTGCTGGTACACGGCCTGCTCGCTGAAAGTACCCGCCGGACCAAGATAGGCAACCGTCACGCGTCGTTCCAGCGCCCGGCAAATCGACATGATTTCACGAAAAATCATCTGCATATCGCTTGAAGCCAGCGGCCCCGGATTGCGTTCGGCAACCCGGCGCAACACCATGGCCTCGCGCTCAGGACGAAACACCGGCGCATTGGTCTCGGCCTTGACATGGCCGACTTCCTGCGCAACGCGCGCACGCCGGTTCAGCAAATCGATGAGTTGAGCATCGATCGCGTCTATCTGTTCACGCAAAGGTTTGAGTTTCTCGTCGCTCATGTTGTCGTTGCGCTTCCGGTCATGCCGGACCGCGCCTATCCGTTCTTAGTTTCAAATTCTTTCAAATAGGCGACCAAGGCTTGCACACCCTCTATCGGCATCGCGTTATACAGTGACGCCCGCATTCCGCCGACCGACTTGTGCCCTTTTAATTGCAGCAAACCGCGCTCTTTCGCACCGGCCAGAAACGCCGTGTTTAGCGCGTCGTCGCGCAGGTAAAACGGCACGTTCATGCGTGAGCGGCAGTCGCCGGCGACACGATTCTGGTAAAACCCGGATGCGTCCAGGTAGTCGTACAACAACGCGGCCTTGGCAATATTTCGCTGTTCCATCGCTGCCACGCCGCCTTGGCGCTTCAACCACTGAAACACCAGACCTGCAATATAGATCGCATAGGTCGGCGGTGTATTGAACATCGAATTGTTTTCAGCGATCACCTTCCAGTCGAATGCGGACGGGCAAATAGACAGCGCATGACCGATCAGGTCCTCGCGCACAATCACCAGCGTCAAACCAGCCGGTCCGATATTTTTTTGCGCGCCGCCAAAGATAACCCCATATTTGGAGACATCCACCTGGCGCGCCAGGATATGCGAAGACATATCGGCCACCAACGGCACGTCGCCCACATCGGGCGTGAAATGATATTCGACGCCGTCGATCGTCTCGTTGGTGCAAATATGCACGTAGGCAGCATCTTTCGACAGCTTCCACATGTCGCGCGGCGGTATCGTGGTGAATTTGCTTGCCGCGGACGAAGCGGCAATGTTGACCGTGCAATACTTCCTTGCTTCGTTGAGCGACTTGGTGGTCCAGGAACCGGTCTGCACAAAATCGACCACGGCCGGCTGCGGTTTCCGGCCCAGCAGGTTCATCGGCACGATCGCATTCTGGCCGAGTCCGCCGCCTTGCAGAAACAGAATTTTATAATTCTCCGGCACCGCCAACAGTTCGCGCGCGTCGCGCAGCGCGGCCGCATGAATGGACATGAATTCCTCGCCGCGATGACTCATTTCCATCACGGACATGCCGCTGCCATGCCAGTCGGTCATTTCAGCGGCAGCTTGTTGCAGCACCTCTAGCGGCAACACTGCCGGTCCGGCCGAAAAATTAAACACGCGGGTCATTATTGTTCCTCCGCGCCGCCTTGTTCATCTTCCACATCGGACTCGACGACCCGTTGCAGCCCGCTTAACTTGGTGCCATCCTCGACTGCAATCAGGGTGACGCCCTGGGTCGCACGCCCCATCTCGCGAATTTCGGATACGCGGGTACGAATCAATACGCCGCCGGTGGTAATCAGCATGATTTCATCGCTCGCGTCGACCAGCGTGGCCGCCACTACCCTGCCGTTGCGTTCGCTGGTCTGGATCGCGATCATGCCCTTGGTGCCGCGGCCATGGCGGGTATATTCAGTAATCGGAGTGCGCTTGCCGAAGCCGTTCTCAGTCGCCGTCAATACCGATTGCTGCTCGTTTTCGGCGACCAGCAACGCAATGACCTGCTGCCCGTCTTCCAGGTTCATGCCGCGCACGCCGCGCGCGGTACGGCCCATTGGACGCACATCGTTTTCATCGAAACGCACGGCTTTGCCGGAATCGGAAAACAGCATGACATCGTGTTGACCGTCGGTCAGTGCGGCGCCGATCAGGAAATCGCCCTCATCCAGATCAACCGCAATGATGCCGGCCTTGCGCGGATTGCTAAAGTCGCTCAGTGCGGTCTTTTTGACGGTGCCTAGACTGGTCGCCATGAAGATATACCGGTCTTCCGGGAAGCTGCGGTTTTCACCCGAAACCGGCAACACCACGGTAACCTTTTCGCCGTCCTGCAGCGGGAACATGTTGACGATCGGCTTGCCGCGCGAGTTGCGCGACCCTTGCGGCACTTCCCACACCTTCAACCAGTACATCCGCCCGCGATTCGAGAAGCACAGGATGTAATCATGGGTGTTGGCGATGAACAATTGATCAATCCAGTCGTCCTCTTTGGTCGCCATTGCTTGTTTGCCGCGCCCGCCGCGCTTTTGCGCGCGATATTCGGATGCCGGTTGCGACTTCATGTAACCGGTGTGCGACAGCGTCACCACCATGTCTTGCGGGGTAATCAGGTCTTCGGTACCGAGATCGGTGGCATTCAATTCGATTTGCGAGCGACGTTCATCTTTTGCGCCGATGCCGTATTCGTTCTTGGCTGCAGTCAATTCGTCGGTAATGATGACGGTCACGCGTTCCGGCTTGGATAGGATATCCAACAGGTCGGCGATCTGCGCCATCACGTCCTTGTACTCATTGACGATCTTGTCTTGCTCAAGGCCGGTCAGGCGCTGCAGACGCATCTGCAGAATCTCTTGCGCCTGATCGTCCGATAACTTGTACAACCCGTCGGTCTGGATGCCGTAATGCTTAGGCAGGTTTTCAGGACGGAAAGCGTCGATGCCGCCGGTGCTTTCCGCGCCGGTGCGAGCCAGCATTTCGCGCACCATCGACGAATCCCAGGCGCGCGCCATCAACTCAAGCTTGGCGACCGGCGGAGTCGGCGCCGCTTTGATGATCGCAATGAAATCGTCGATATTGGCGAGAGCCACCGCCAGGCCTTCCAGCACATGCCCGCGTTCGCGCGCCTTGCGCAATTCGAACACCGTACGCCTTGTGACCACTTCGCGCCGATGCGACAGGAAGCATTCCAGCATCTGCTTGAGGTTCAGCAGTTTCGGCTGACCGTCAACCAGCGCCACCATATTCATGCCGAAGGTATCTTGCAACTGGGTGTGCTTGTACAAATTGTTCAGCACTACTTCCGCTACTTCACCGCGCTTCAATTCAATCACTACGCGCATGCCGGATTTGTCCGATTCGTCGCGAATATCGGATATGCCTTCCAGCTTTTTGTCGCGTACCAGTTCGGCGATGCGCTCCAGCAGGGACTTCTTGTTAACCTGATACGGCAATTCGTCGACAATGATCGCCGTGCGGCCTTCCTTGCCATATTCTTCAAAGTGCGTCTTGGCACGCATTACGACGCGGCCGCGGCCGGTGCGATAACCGTCGCGCACGCCGGATACGCCGTAAATAATCCCGGCAGTCGGGAAATCCGGTGCCGGAATGATTTCGATCAATTCATCGANNTTGGTTGCCATGCCGACCGCGATACCGGAAGAGCCGTTGATCAGCAAGTTCGGGATGCGGGTGGGCAGCACCGACGGCTCTCTTTCCTTGCCATCGTAGTTAGGCACGAAATTGACCGTGTCTTTTTCAATGTCGGCCAGGATTTCACTGGTGATTTTATCCAGCCGGCACTCGGTATAACGCATCGCGGCGGCATTGTCGCCGTCAACCGAACCAAAGTTGCCCTGACCGTCAACCAGTGTGTAGCGCATTGAAAAATCCTGCGCCATACGCACCAGCGTATCGTAAATCGATTGGTCGCCATGCGGGTGATATTTCCCCATCACTTCGCCGACCACGCGAGCGCACTTCACGTAAGGACGATTCCAGACGTTGTTGGTCTCGTGCATCGCGTACAGAACCCGGCGATGCACCGGTTTCAACCCATCGCGAACGTCGGGCAACGCACGGCCCACGATAACGCTCATTGCGTAATCGAGGTAACTCTTGCGCATTTCTTCTTCGAGGGAAATTGGGATTGTTTCTTT
>PKWO01000018.1 GCA_003132085.1 Oxalobacteraceae bacterium
CGATTTTCCGGGTCCACTTCTCTAAAAGTAAGGTGCATAATACTGGGCAATGCAAACATAGTTAACGGGCGTGTAGGGCGGAGAGTTGTAACATTCGCCATACGCCACCCTTGCGACATTAAGCGTATTGTTGACGCTAGAACCGGACACCATATCATCTTGAACAATGCCCTGCAATACTGTGATTGTCTGGAGTGGATCGCCCTGAATGGTTGTGTTGTTAGTTATTTGACCACCTGTGCCGCAATATGTTGCGCAACTAGCCCCCCCCCAGTTCCATGGGGAAGTACCGTTGAAGAGCAAAATATCTATCCGCTGCTGCTGCCCTGCCAGAATAGTGTTATTGGTGATACCACTTCCTGCAAATGGGCAACGCCCTGCGCCACAACCTGTTGTATCAAGTCCCGCAGAGCCGTATGCGCCGGACCCTGCATGCACAATATTGTTCTCTGAAGCACTGCTTGATTGAGGGGCTTGACCGGTAGCAGGAGTGAGGAATCCAAAGATGACGATCCCTGCGTCCGTAGGATCAACAATGTCGTTGCCTTGGATCAAGCCTTGTCCAGCATGGTGAGAGATACCATCAGCCCAAGGCGCGTAAGTTTGATACGAGATCGGTGCGTTAGCAGCAGCAGCCTCGGCAGTTGTGTGATATGACGCATAACCGACCGTAAGATTACTGATAATGTTAACTGTTCCAAGCGGTAATTGAGTCGGTGTTTGCGTCTCAAAATTGGTTCTCATATAGGGGAAATCAGAGCGCACGTTCTGAATCGTACCGATAGTGTTAGGTGCAGTTTCAAACTCAATATTCGCGTATACGGGGCCATTACCAGTTGGGCCAAAATAGTTACCTGATCCATTGACCCAAATGTCTTGCACCGTTGCCCCGGGGCTAGCTAAAAGGAGATGTCCAGAGAAAGCAGACCAACGTACGATTCGTGCTTGCCGGGCATACATTGTCCGACCTGGCGCCCCAATGGTTTGCAGCGTGTGCCCTGCTGGAATTGTCACCGTGGCGAACATTTCCACGATTTTTCCTGCCGGTACGTTACATACCAAATTGTTTGTTACGCAATTTTGCAAATCGACATTCGTCCAAATCCCAACGTTGTCAATATCCATCGGCCAAGTTAAATCCCAATCTTGACGATAAGCCTTTCCCGTGCAAATGCTGCTGATCAAGCCAGTGAATTCTGTACTTGCCGTCATGCCCAGTGCTACTTGCGCCGCTGTTCCACCATTTTCAAGAAGGCTAACATCACCGTTAAAGCCGCTCGGATCCGGTTCTCGACTCAGGATGGCCCGATAGAGTGTCAAAACCTGTTCTTGCGCTGAATAACCCTTATTCATATATTCTGCTGACCCAAAAAACACCGATGCGATGTTACCAAGGGTACTTTGACTGCAGCCATTTACATTGAAGTAGTTAGTATAGCCCTGCCATCCACCAGGGTCCGGTGCCCTCCCTAACGCTTCGGTATATTGTTTGGCGATGAATTGCGATGGGACAGCTGCTTGCACCAAGCTCGGTATTAATATTGCGATGGCTATTAGGAATATCGAGTTCAGTTTTGCAATGGTGTTTTTTATTTTTTGAATTCTGCGTTGCATATTTTGCCTTTCAAATTTAGTGTTTATTGGACACTGCGCTGGGTACGCTGAATGGGAGTCGTTTCATTCTACGCGCACAAAATTTTCACTAACACAACAAATAATTCTAGATGTCAATTCATGGGATCGATCATCCAACAATTTTCGTTTCCTGGACGAATCACCATCATCAAAAAATTGCCAGTTCATGAATAATTCTTGTGGTTACCCTAAACGCCGGCTATGGCAGGTTCACACCACCTGGACAGCAAGAAAATAACTTTTAATTGTTATTTAATTACAATGTTTTGTAAATAGTTATTTTGAATTTATGAATCGCTGAGTAAAAATGAGTTGTTTTTTGCAGGGATGAGCCACACCACACGCCTTCCTTCGATGCTTGCCCCAGTCTTACATCATCAAAGAGCGCGCCGCAGCGGTGGAATTTCGAACGCTTCAACCGTCTCATGCGGATTCGCTTCCCTCCCGCAAAGCCGCCCATCGGGTTTTCATTGCGTGGATTTCGCGATCTCTTACTATTGATAAAAACCGTTACCGGCAGTAAAGCTGTGCGACCATAAAAACGGATACGTGTGCTAAATTCGTCCTTACCCGCCCAATTGTTAAATAACTGATTGCCGGAAACTTCTTGCAGCCGATATAAGCGACAAGTAAGAGGAACACAGGCAACGACGGTTCACCAATTGGAGCAAAGAGTATCAAAGCTACTAAAACGGACGTCGCACACGATAGCTTCGGAAAACATGATATAGAAAGTCCAGGTTAAAAGAGGACGCGGGATCTGGCACAATGATAATGTTATTATAACGTTGTCTACGAGCAAATTATAGGCTCTTGTTCAAGCACCTTTACGGAGCTCTAATTGCCGCTGGACGCACATTCTTGAAATAGGGAAGCGTGTAGTCGAAGAGGAAGTAAAATAGCGGCTCTCGAGTTGGATGAATCGCGCGCAATTGTGACCCTATGAAATCGTTGAATTTCCCCTACAATCCGAAAATTGATCAGCTACGTTGGCTGGCGGCAACCATCGTATTCCTGTTTCATTTTCACCTGGAATATCCGGCCGTCGGCGGCGTGCCGATCGGCACCTCCTTGCTCGGCATCGTGACCGAGGGGCATACCGGGGTCGGACTGTTTTTTACACTTTCCGGTTTCCTGTTCATGCAGATCGGGCTGCACCAAAAGGGGATCGTCTATCGCGACTTTATCCGCAATCGCTTCCTGCGCATTTTTCCGCTGTTTTTCACCATCTTCCTGCTCGCCACGTCGATCGGGCGCGATACGTTCCTGCCGCAGGATATTTTTTATCTGCTATCGAGTAACTTGGGGCTCGCGCCGACCTCGAACACCGTCATCACCGGCGCGGCCTGGTGCATTTCGTTGGAATTCTTGTTTTATATGTTATTCCCCTTTCTGTGCCGATTCGCGATGGAGCTCGGCGTGCGCTATCTGCTGAAACTCTTGGGGCTGATGCTATTTTTCAAGCTGGCAGCCTATACGGTCAATGACCGCAGTACGCTGATGTATTTCAGCACCTTCGTCGGTCGCTTCGACCAGTTCCTGATCGGGATGCTTGCCGCAATTCTGTACCAGCGCCATGGCGAGCAGTTGCGCCGATATGCGCGCTGGCTCTTGCCTTTGGCTTGTGGCGTGGTGATCTTGAATAGCGCGATGCAAGCCCATTTCGCCAGTTTTGCCGTGACTCCAAGGTCGGTTTTCTGGATCGGCTGGTCGATGCTGGAAAGTTCCGGTTGGGCCTGCTTTATCCTTGCTTGGCTAAGTTTCGACAAGGCGTTGCCTGCGTGGCTGGAGCGCACGCTGTGTCATGGCGGCAAAGTGAGTTTTTCCTTTTATTTACTGCATATGGCGGTGATTCATTTGCTCGCACGATGGTATGGCGCCGTGTCGTTCACTAGCAATGGATGGGGCGATGCGGCCATTTGGCTTGTCGGCGTGTACGCGACCGCATGGGGCCTCGCTACGCTGAGCTATTCCACGATTGAAGAGCCGTTCCTGCGCATGCGCCGGGGTTATGGCGGCGGTGGCGTTCTGGCGGTCGAACAGCGCAATGCGCCGGTTGCCGGGGAATGCCCAAAACCGGAGGAAACAGGCGCAGCTATCGATCAAGTATGATCAAGGATCGAGGATCAAGACGACTTGACGCTTAGACAGGTCAATTTTCCGTTTTAAGTTCCAGTGACACAATACCCAACCCGAGACGCCGGCCATCGGCTGACAAACCTAATTCTGCAGGTGATTTGAGCTTCTTAAAATTGAATTTTATCGAAAGTTTTCCGCCCATTTCCGAGGCCAGAAGCACGGGTATGTTAACCACACGCACTCCGCCGTTAGATTGCTGGTCATACTTCAAAGTGCCAACCGGGTGATTGTTCACGACAATACCCACTTCTTGAGACGGATGCTTATCCGTTAAGAAAGCATGACCATCAATCAATAAATTGAGATCGCTTTTGGGCACGCCGGGGAGCGATAGAAGCACTAAGGCGGTATCGCCATCGGACCATGTTCCCCATTTTTCCGTTGCACTCCACCCATACACTTGATACTTCCGACCGCTACCGCCCGATGTGAAAGAGATGCGCTCCATGTGGTAGTCAAAATCATGACTCTCATCGATAGAAATGCTGGCGATTGCATGGGTATTGCAGGTTCCACATTCTCTGAGCTTTGGCGCGACAATACGAAATCCATCCAGAACCCCTGCGATATCCGAGGGCGCGGTCTGGCTTGAAGCAATATTCCAAAGAGCGTCGTTCTCGAATACGTAGAGCGAATCCGCGCTAAGTTCGTTGTTTACAATTGACGAAGTGATATGCGCCTGCGCGTCACGCTCCTTTTCCGGATTGATTCTGGCAAAATAGCCGGTGTTAATCGCCATTCGGTGCATGGCAGCAAACTGAGATAGCGCCATCCAATTAACCGGGGAGTTTTGAGGGAGTACCAAAATTAATTTTCTGTATTGTTGCGAGAAGTCATTCCAAACGGGGGAGCGCATAGGTGACGTCCAAGCCGGTGGATGTAAAAATTTGTTCCTGAAAAAGCGCCATGCGTCGGCGGAATCAACCGCCTGGACGAATAACATGGCCACGCAAAGCGAAAGCGCGGAATTGCGTCTTAATCGGGTAAATAGAAAATAAAATATCGCCAGATAAATAACATAATAGACCGGCCAGAAAAATCTACCGGAGACTCTAAAGGTATCTGCAAAATGTTGTATTATCGGCGGCAAACCGTATGAGAATAATTCAACGGAACCAGCAGCGATATGATTTGAAATTGCATACAAGAAGAAACCGATGGAGACAATTAATATCGGCATTATCTTCACCTCGCAGCCTATTCTTGTGTTGCGAAGGAACGCATAACCGGCAACAAGACCCAGCCCGAGCATGCCCAACCCCAAATAATTGAACCCCTCAATATCCCCTACTCCGCCTCGCTGGTCGGGGAGTAATCTTGACCACATATCGTCCGGATCAATCAACGACAAAAGATTCATGCGATAGAAGCCGAAACCGCCGGTTTCAACACTTCCAGCCAACATGAAATATCCTGCGGCCCACATAACCGTCGTGACGACTATGCCACCGGCAAAAAAATAGCCGGCCGCCTTGGCGATATCCATCTGTTTCAGCCAGCGGCGTTGAATCAGATCGGCTAACCAAATTGTGAGAACCATTGCGAGTAAATAAGCATGGATAAGTGCGGTTGCCGCCAACAAAGCGATCCAACGAACGATAGAAAAATTCTTTGAAAAATAAAAGTAAAGCGCAGCTAATAGTACCCACTGGCCGAATAACGCGTAATGCAAATGCAGTCGCCATAGGCATGCAGGGGCAAATGCAAAAAATACACTTCCGACGAGCGGCAACCATTTATCCTTCGTGAAAAGAGAGAGCACCTTCCAGGCAAACAGCGACTGGAGAGAAAAACAAATCAAAACCCAAAGACCGAAGTACTGAAACGTATCGGGCAAAAGCGCGCTCAGAGGTTTGAAAATAAATGCCAACAGCGGAATTGAATCGGTAAAAACGATAGAGCTGCCGATGTCCAAGCCGTAACTGGAATTGGCACCTAATGGCCATTGAAGGAATGCTGAAGAACGGAAAAACTGCCATCCCAGCCAGTGTGTAGCGGCATCGCGGTCCATCAGCCAGTCTGTATAGGTTGGCTGAAGAATCTTGCCGCCTGTTACAAACAAGAAAGCTAAGACACCGAGCAGTATTGCCCACCAAGCATTGCTGATTTTTCGCATTTTGCTAAATTTTACTTGTTCTGATAGGGATGATGAATTCGGCTAACCGGCGACATGATAAATCTGGTATTTCGACAATGCTGCTCTGAAAATTGTACCGAAAGTAGGCAAATATACGTCGACCGTACTTTGTCCAAAGGGCAACGTGACGGCGCATAATCCCGGAAAATCAGGCCGGTCTATACAAGATCGTGCGGCATTATGGATTACGATCAGATGCCCCGGAGATGAAAAAAGAGGAAGTGCTACGGTTATCGGCTTTTGACAAGATATGTTAAAGCGCCTGATTAAAGCTTCGGGTGCGGAGAATTCCTCGTCGTACGAGCATCCATCCTCTTCCATTTTCTCATGCAGCGCATGCGCTGAGACGGGCGCCAGCGTTCCTGAACGCGTCGGAACGTACTCACCGAACGCGCTGAAGTGAACATTTCCTAGATTTAACGCCTTGTCCGGCAGTGTCGAATAATGGATCGGCGTGAAGGCGCCACAGGAGACGCACATGGCTAATAGTGCTACCACACCAAACCTGAATGCCGTTGTCGACGCGAATATATGCTGTACCGACAGCAGAGCAAGGACGATGCTCGCCGGCGTAACTATCGCCAAGAGCCTCCACGGGAACTGAAGGAATGCGGCCCCCGGAACATGGCGGTAAAAAGATATTGCCCACCGTGTCTGCAGAAACATGGCTATGCATCCGGCCAGCGCAAGGGCGAGCGCGAGGGGAGGGGCGGTTGGAAGTAAGGGGCCAGCGACGCTAGAAATTTTCGATCCCGATAGGGTACTACGAATAGCGGCCCAGACGGCGGCTGCGCCGCTGCCTAGCATTAAAGCGATGACTGGGGAATCCAACTGGACGGTGTACGCTTGCCAAGTGCGTCCCCATTGCCATTGAGGGTCCCAGAAGTAATGCGCTAATGCCTGGATTTGATTCTCCGGTAAATAGAGCGGAGGAATGATGCGTTTCAAATCATAGTCTTGGCCGAGAAACGTCATAGCAAAAAGATAAGGGCCTGCTAAAATGCCAAAAATAACCAACGCTCGTCCGATAGATGCAGGCCGGAGGATAGTTAGAGAAAGATGTTTGGTGAAGATGAGGTAGAGTCCTATCACCGCAAAAATAATGACGCTGAAATAGGCAAGCGCTGAATGTGCGAGGAAAGAAAGCCCTAGGCCGACCGCAAACCCGGCGGAGATGCGGCTGTTCCTAATGCTTTGCAAAAAACCAGCCAAAACCAAAGGCGCAAGCATGGCTGCTGAAAATTCAGCCATGGCACCCCGAATCAACCAGTTTGTAATCGTGTAATTGGCGAGCAGAAGCATCATGCCGCCGCATACCGCCAGCCGATACCCGACGCCGGCCGTCCGGCACAATCTGTAAGTGCCGTAGGCGCCGACTGAGAGCCATCCCCATATCGTCAGCAATAGCGCTGCTTTCATTGAATCCATCAACGCATACACGCCACCCGATACCACGTAAAATAATTTATGGTAGAGCGCCGGCTGAGGAGAACCGTAACCACCGTTATCGGCAGATGACCATACAGGAAAAGGATCGCCTTGGAGAAGGTGATTTGCGTATACCAATGTGCGTAAGAAGAAACTATCGCCTTCATGATTCATTGGCCATCCTGGCATAACGGCAACAGGCAGGATAGTGAGGCCAGACAAAATTACAAAACAAAGGAGAGCAAAAGGCGTTGCGGTATAATTTTTTGATAAAGATAGGCGCCACTGGTAAACCACTGTCCGCATGCTGTCGAATGGGAATTTCATCGATATGTCCAGAAACTGTGCAGAAAAAACGTCACTGGCGGAACGATACAAACAACGAAGAAAATGCCATACCAGTAGTGCAACCCGAAATGCTGTGCGGCGCCGGAAATGAACATGGCGAGGAAAAGACCGATAAATGACACAAGGCAAAAACGGAACAGATTTCTTCCATGCAGCGGTCGTGAGAAGCTCCAGATAGTATTGATCAAATATGAAAATACGGTCGCCACCAGAAACGCCACTCCGTTCGCAAGTGATGGGGCGGGCGATACGATTTGGATGAAGGCGGTGGCGATGAATACGTGCAGACTTGTTGCCAGCATTCCCGAGAGGGCAAAGCGTAACGCTTGTTTGGTGAGGATGCGAGGCAATGTCTTAACATTCATCGGCGGCTTTGAGAACACAAAGTAATGAGACGCCAAAAGGAAGGTTGAAGCGCTCTAACAAGAACCTCTCGGCACTGAACGAAACACTGAGAAATTTGTTGATAAAAGAAGTGGGGACACTGGTTCCGGTCGCTGAGATGTTGCCAAACAATTTGTCCTTGAGTCGCACAATGGCTGCCAGTGGAAACAAAATAGTATTGAAATACGAAATTTTCACAGGCAGAAGCCCTGCCGCCAATATTATTTGGCGCAACTGATTCGCTGAATAACGTCTTTTATGATGAAGAAATTCATCATGAGCGCTCCAAAGCCACTGATAAGCTGGGACTGTCACTAAAATGCGACCGTCTTTCGCCAACAATCGCTTTATCGCTATCAGCGTTTCCGTATCTTGCTCGATATGCTCCAAAACATCGAACATGCATATCAAGTCGGCACTGTGATCGTCGAAAGGGATTTCATCCGGACAACTGCCAGCCCTGATATCGTAAAGGTTGTCTGTTTTTTTTGCGGCAATTGCTCGCGCATTTGCATCCATCTCGAGGGCGCTTACTGCACCGAATCTAGCCAACATTTGGAGGTTGCCACCGGTGCCGCAACCGACTTCGAGGATTTTAGCGTTCTGCGGAAGTTTCAGGCCTTCTATCATTCTCGAAAGAATAGACCTCCGGCCCGAGAACCACCAATGCCTGGACTCGGTTTCTGCCATTTCGAGGTAAGCCGCCGGATTCATTGTTTTGCCCCATAGCGCTTTCTAATCAGATAAAGGGGTCTGTTTTTCGTTTCCATGTAAATTCGGCCGATATACTCACCAAGCATGCCAACGCTAATTAGCTGTAAGCTGCCAAGGAACAGCACTGCGACAAGTAATGAAGCATAACCAGGAATGTCGACGCCGTGGATCAATGTCCTTGAGATGATGATAATTGCATAAATAAATGTAGCTAACGCCCCAAATCCCCCAACGTAGGACCAAAATTTAAGAGGGGCGGCGCTAAAGCTGGTGATGCCTTCAAGCGCAAAATTCCATAGTTTCCAACCAGAAAACTTCGTAGCCCCTGCTACGCGAGTGTTTCTTACATAATCCAACGTGACCGTTTTGAATCCTACCCAGGCGAAAAGCCCCTTCATAAATCTGTGCTGCTCAGGAAGCTGTTTGAGAGCGTCTACAACAATCCGATCCATCAACCGGAAATCGCCCACATTGTCGGGGATCTGGATAGACGAGAAGCGGTTGTGAAAGCGATAGAAGGTCTCGGCTGTTTTTCGTTTAAGGTATGAATCCGAGCTTCGATCCGACCGTCGCGCCAATACGACTTCAGCGCCTTTTGACCATTCGTTAATCATCTGTGGTATTAGTTCGGGCGGGTCTTGCAAGTCTGCATCGATAGGGATAACGGAATCGCCGGTTGCCGCATCGATACCCGCTGTCAATGCGGCCTCCTTTCCAAAATTTCTGGATAGTTCGATGATATAGAAGCGAGGGTCTCTCTCTGCAATGGAAATCAACTTTTTCAACGTGTCGTCACAGCTTCCATCGTCGATGCAGACCACCTCGAAATCCATTTCCGACACCTGACTGAATACAGGGCAGAGCGCTTTATAAAAGTAATCAACGCTTTCGCCCTCGTTATAAAAGGGCGCGACTATTGATATTTTCTTTCGTTGTTCGGGCGTCACGTATATTCCCTTCCGTCGTTGTTGTTCCACCGCTAAAGGCACGGCACCGGGCACGATTTTATCTCTCGATCGGAAAACCAAAATGCGCTTTCGGACACCGCATCGAGTTCCCAGTGTTCCAGTGTCGCATCTTGGGGCAGTGCAAAGAACAGCTGCAGTTGCACTGCCTTGCCCGGATTGAGCGCTTCCGGCAATAGAATTCGCTCTCTACATTCCAAGAACGTTTTCGAACCCGGCTTGCCTTGTCTGAGCGAAAAGGTACCAGTAACGCGGCTGTCATTTTCACGTTTCGAGACCATGTTGCTTTCCGTTCATAAACCCAATTTCTGGAAACCTTGATGTTCAAACACGGTATTTCACCGCTCATCCGCGCTGCCAATTTCCACGCTGATAAGGCCCAAACCCAATCGACGCCCGTCGTCGCCCAAGCCGAGTTCTTGCGGCGAAACGGGATGGGGAACGTCGATCATCATCGTCTTTTCGGTGCCGTTTGTTTGCAATCTGATATATACGTCCTGATCCCAAGCTGGCAAACGGAAGGTCCTCTGGCTAGCGCCGACCCGTAGCGTAAAATTTTGCCCGACATTTGGGCCAAATGCCCGCGCGTTAATGGTCAAGGCGAGTGATTTTGGCAATGCCGAATTGAAATGCAGGGTTACCCGGTTTGCCATTGACCATCTACCCCATGCTTCTACACCTGACAGCCCGTCGACGCCGATGAGCATGCCGTTCGGAAGGGGGGCGGAAAGTTTCTCCAATTCGATGCGTCGATAGCCAGGTTGAATTCGAATTAGCGCGTATTCTGGAGTTGCAACCTCAGGTTTGATGTCCGGCGGAAGCGCATGGTCACCCACCACGAGCAGCCACTTCTTATTGAAAGGTACCTGGGTCGAGTCGAGCGGCGCATCTTGCGCCAATTCAGTGAACACGACAGCTGGATCGTCAACATGGAACTTCGCGCGCATCAGTTGCGACAATTCCGTCCCGGCGATGCTTAAGTCGTTGCGGTCGGCAACGCTCAGATAGCGATGGGCGAAGATGCCTGCATTGTCGAAGCTGCCGGGTGCCGCCATCTGCTTCAAATGGGCCCCGGTGCCGATGCTGGAGTTGATGACGCAAACCGGCAGGAACAGGAAGACGAAAAGGCATGCCGCAACACCCCTGTTAAGAGCCCACACCGCGAGGATGACAAGCTCAAGACCGATCACGGCCTTAAAGGTCTGCAGGTTGAGCGCCAACGACGCAATTTCTGGTCCATCGATATAGATCAACTTGAAGGCAGTTGCCAGATGCAATGCCGAATAGACGAGTGCAGCGGCAAGCGGAACGGCGATCGCCCAGTTGAACGCCCGCGAGGTTTCTTGCTTTTGCGCGCCGATCCCGGAAGCGGCAACCATGAACAGCAGGGGGAAGGAAAAATCATAGTAGCGCATATGCAGGCGCAGGCCTTCGATATCGGCAACCGATGCGGTATACGCTACCGTCATCATCAGCGGTGCGGCGAGCATCAGGATGGCGTATACATGAATGGTCGCCACGGTTTTGTCGACATCCGATTTGGCCGACGCACTCAGCGCATGGTGAATGATGGCCGCGAATGGCAATGCAAACAGCAATACGAGCGCCATCAGGTGGCCCTTCATACTGTTCAACGCCGCAGGCAGTATCTTGAGCAGCACAGCGCCCGCGTTAATGCTGTTCTGGGCCGCTGGGCCGTAGAGAGGACCGAGAATGTGCAGCCCGTCTTTCCCCGCAAACGCATAGCTGAGTGCGAATTTGGTCGCAAACATCGCGGTGATCGCGATGCAAACCGTCGCAAGACTCTTTTGTATCCATGTGCCGTGTCGATTGTTAGCCCAGCTAACAAAAACAATGAACACGCACTGGGCGGGCAGCAGGAACAGCGCATGCACTTTCACCAATGCCATCAAGCCTAGGATGCAGCCGGTGACGATGCCGTACGACGCCCATTGCATGTCCTTGCGGGCAAGCGTGAACCATGTCAGAACGGAGAACCCAAAAAAGTACAAGGACTCCGGCATGAAATACGCGGTGTAGGAGTTAATCGGAGAGAGTACGCACGCTAGGGCGATGACCGTGGCCACGGTCCTGCTGCTGACTGTTCGCGCGGACAGAAAGATGAAAGGTGCCGCAGCGACGAAGAACAGCGCATTGAGGATACGAGCGCAGCCGAGAAATCCGTCGCCGCACAGGTTGGTCGAACGGTAGATCCACAAGTAGAGATACGACGGGATAGTCGCATCCTTGAGTGGGAGGAGTCTGGAAAAGCTG
>PKWO01000075.1 GCA_003132085.1 Oxalobacteraceae bacterium
TCCCTATAGGGACACAGGGTGAAGCAGGGATTTCGAGCAGCATGCTGCTCGCCTGCGTTATGGCAGAGTCGACGCCGAGCGTAACCGGCAGCGTGTCCGGAATGCGCTCGTTAGTTCGCCGGAAATCCCACTTGTGTCAGTAGCTTTCAGTCGGCGGCGCGGAGGCCGCAAACAACTTGTCGTACGCCGCCAGCAACGTCTGGTGCATCTGGTTGCCTTCCATATCGGCCCCTAGCGTGGCCAAACCGAAGAATCGCTCGCGACGATTGAGCAACGCTTCGGCCTGGCGCGCTGTCTCCGCGCCGTACAGCAAGTTCAGCGAACGCCGGTATTGGTCGATGTCGTCCAACTGCATCAAACTTTCGATACACCGGTAGACCAACCTGCGAGCCGGTTTCATTTGCTTGTATTGATGGATCCAGTCGCAACCTTCCCGGGTCGCTTCCTCGTCGCCGATGCGCAGCTCTTTCCATACGGTCCCAGCCGGTATGGCCAGACCCAGGATTTCCCACAACGGTCTTTCGTCGTTCAAGTTCGACGTTTGCAGATCACCGAGACCCCATCACCGAATAAGGCATTCGGCAACTCTGCCGCCGCCAGGTTTGAAAATTCTCAACGAAGAATTTCCCTGTTCATGCGCGAGGAGAGTACCTGCAGCCCGCCGCCATTAATAACATGCGAATAGCCCATGTCGAGCAAATGTTTTCGCGCCGCTGCCGAGCGTGCACCGCTTTGGCAATACACGATGACCGGTATTGTCCTGTCGGTCACAACGCTGCCGATGCCTTGAACGACGCAATTGAGCGGCAGCGAAATGGCACCCTTGATATGTGCTGCTGCGAACTCGCTTGGAGAACGCACATCAATCAGAATTGCCTGTTCCGGCAAAACCTCGGGTGCAGCGCTGAAAGCTAGCCGGAAAAGCTTTCCAAAAATTCCCATAACGATTCCTGCTCGATGGTTTAGCGGTCAAGGCGCTCGATGCCAAGTGATTTAAGTACATATTTTTCGTAAATTGGTTCGGAAGTGCCATTTTTCATTTTGTACATGAAATATTTTTCAAACGCAACTTTTGCAACGTGCACCCACTTGCCCTTCTTGAACCAGTTAACATTGCGTGGCGGGATCTGCGGCAGAGCAACGAAAGCCATGCCGGTATCGCCCATGTCGGCAAGGCAAATGGCATTCCAGCTGCCCTTCGCGGTTGCCGGTTGACCGGCAAGCTCAGATGCGATGTTGTGAACGATGGCAGTGACCATGGTCTCGATCATGTAACCGGTTTTCGGTGCACCGGTCGGTACCGGCGTCGACTCGACGGGAGGGATGGCAATACAGACGCCGGCAGAGAAAATATTGCGATACTTCTTGCTGCGCTGGTACTCGTCTACCAGCACGAACCCGCGTGGGTTGCACATACCCTCGACGGCTGCCACTGGATCGACGCCGCGAAAGGCGGGCAGCATCATGCTGAACTTGAAAGGCAACTCGTGCTCTTTCTTCACATTCGCGTGCTCGTCCAGTTCGGTGACGAACATTTTCCCGTCTTCCACCCGTGTCACCTTGGCATTGGTGATCCATTTGATATCGTTATTGCGCAACTCACTCTCAAGCATCGATTTCGAATCGCCTACGCCGCCCAAGCCCAGATGACCGATATAGGGCTCGCTGGTGACGAAGGTGATGGGAACCTTGGTGCGCAACTTTCTGCGGCGTAAATCTTTGTTGACGATGAAGGCAAACTCATAGGCCGGCCCGAAACAGGATGCGCCCGGCATGGCGCCAATAACAGCGGGGCCGGGCTGGTCGAGGAAGCGCTTATAGTCGGCATAAGTCTTCTCCGCATGGTCGACGGTGCAAATCGAGTGCGTATGAGCGGATGGCCCTGAGCCCGGCACCTCGTCGAAAGCCAGTTTGGGACCGGTGGTGATCACCAGGTAGTCGTATGCAATGCTGCTGCCATCCTGCAGTTCCAGTGTGTTGCCCTCGGCATCGATGCGGTTGACCGGTTGCGCCACGAAGTCGATGCCTTTTCTTTCCAGGCAAGGACGAATCGGCAGGGTGATCGCATCGCGCTCGCGCCACCCCACAGCGACCCAGGGATTGGACGGAACAAACTGGAAGTAATCGACCGCGTTGACCACAGTGATGCGGTGGCTGCGATCAATCTTAGCGCGCAGTTCATAAGCGGCCGGCATGCCACCGGTGCCAGCGCCGAGAATGACGATATGTGCCATGGTAGTCTCCTGTCTAGTTAGTTGAGTGTTGGTAATCCTGGTAATTCCGGCGACGCGACATCATTGCGTAACCGACGAGTGTTGCATCATGTCATTGACAGATCGCAGCGCGCTTTCGTTCAGGCTGCCTGCCACTGCGGCCAACCGCAATCGATCAAGCGCAACGGCGGTCCGCGCCTGCAAAAGCGCCAATTCAGCACCAGTCGCCTCGTTTTCCGCATTGAGCAAGTCGAGCGTGGTACGGTCGCCCACCGAGCGTCCGAGCCGGGTCGCATCGAGCCGGGATTGGCTGGCTTTGTGTGCCTGTTCCAACGCTGCGACACGACTGCCGCCGACCGTGATTCCAAGCCACGCGGCACGCGTTTGCAGCGCAATCTGCTGGTGCAGCCGCTCGCCCTCGGCGCGCGCCTTGTCTACCAGGTGGATTGCCTCTTCATGCTGCGCACTGCGGTAGCCACCCGTAAAAATCGGAATGGTGAGCTGCACCCCGATCATCCGGTTGCCCGCATTGTTTTCGGCGTTGCCGAAGTCGCCGCTACCAACCAGCCGGTCGCGCCCCATCTGGGCAACGAGATCGAGTGAAGGCGCACTGAGCGCGCTATGCTTGGCCACCTCTTCGCGCGCGACGTCTTGGCTTTTCGCCTGTATCAGCAACATCGGGTTGTGCAGTGACGCTTCCGCGATCCAGCTCTCGATCGGCGGTAAACTGCGCGGCGCAATATCGGCGGTCGATCTCAGCGTCGCCAACTCTTGCGGCTCCTGTCCGGTCAGATCGGCATAGGCGACCTGCTTGAGCTGCAAATCCATTTCAGCAGCCATGACCTGCGCCTTGATGGTTTCGGCGCGGGCTGCCGCCTCATACGTATCGGTTACCGGCACGCTGCCGAGCTGGAAGCGGTCTCTGGCTTCGGCGAGTGCGCGTTCGACCGCCGTTTGCTGTTGCCGCATCAGGCGCACTGTTTCGGACGCGACCAGCACGTCGAAATAGCGTTCCGTGACGCGCAACATCAACGCTTGCCGGGCGTTTTGCCATTCCGCGTCGGCCATCTCCGCCGCCAACGACAACTGGCGGCTTTGCGCCGATAGTCCGCGATTAAGCAGCGGCTGTTTCGCGGTAAGTAAATAACGCTCGAGGTTGCCGTCGCGAATCGAGGTGTCGAACGCGACGCCGGTGGACTGACCGAAACCCGGCGCCGAGAATTGCGCGCCGGACATACTACTATCGCTAGTCATGCGTCCGGCGGCGGCGGTGAGCGCGACGGAGGGTCGCCATAGCGCGCGCGCCTGATCTCGCCGCGTATTGCCGGCCTCGAACGCGGCCTGTGCGGCGGCAATCTCCGGGTCATGCATTTGCGCCGCCTGCCATGCCTGAAGCAAGTCGGTTGCGCTGGCCGCAGACGAGGCCAGCATCAGCAGTGCGGAAGAAAAGACGATCAATACGCGCTTCATGCGGCGCCTTTTGCGAGATGCATGGCATTCCTCTCTCAGCAGCCAGGGCGCGCGCCGAGCTTGCGCAAGATGGTTTCCATCAGGCACCACTTGGTGAATCCGCTCTGCAGCAAGTTCACTCCGACGAATGCGGTGAAAGCCAGCCACCATTGGCTGACATACAGCGGGCTGCCGGGAATGCCCAAAGCCAACGAAAGCAGGATAAAAAGGCCAGCGACGATGCGAACAATTTGCCAGGAACTCATGGTTTTACTCCTTGTTGGGTAATAAAGTCTATGCGGTTGCGATATGCGATGAAGTACAGCAATGGGATCACCACCAGCGTCAGCATGGTGGACACCAAGATCCCGAAAATCAGCGAGATTGCCAAGCCGTTGAAGATCGGGTCGTCAAGGATGAAGAACGCGCCCAGCATGGCGGCAAGTCCGGTCAGCATGATGGGTTGTGCGCGTGTGATGGCAGAATTCACGACGGCCTCCTTGAATGGCATCCCGGCACGCACCTGCAGGTTGATGAAGTCCACCAGCAAGATGGAGTTGCGCACAATAATGCCGGCCAGCGCAATCATGCCGATCATGCTGGTAGCTGTGTACTGCGACCCCAGCAGCGCATGTCCGGGCATGACGCCGATGATGGTCAGCGGTATCGGCGCCATGATGATCAACGGCGTCAGGTAGGAGCCGAACTGCGCCACCACCAACAGGTAGATCAGGATCAATCCCACCGCATAGGCGGCGCCCATGTCGCGGAAGGT
>PKWO01000063.1 GCA_003132085.1 Oxalobacteraceae bacterium
TGATGTCATAAATTTTCCAGCCGTCCGCCAGTTTTTCAAGACGGTAATTGAGTTCCATCGGTTCGCCGCGCGGCTGGGCAATCTCAGTCCGAACTTCCACGTCGGTACTGGCTGGACCGGCGCGGTTCGGCTTCAGCGCGACTTGTTGGTCCTTGATTTGAGAAATCGCGCCGGAGTAGGTGTGCACCANNTGTTTTTGTTGTTCCGGCGTCGCCTTTTGCCAATCGAGGCCTGCGGCCAAGGCCGTCATGTGTTCAAAATCGACATGAGGCAAAATCTTGGCTTCCACCAGATCGCGCACCCGCTTTTGGTTGCCGGCCTGAATTTCCTTGTCGGCTTTGGCCAAATCAAGAACTTCCTGGCTGATCCGTTTGACCAGCGCCTCCGGTGCTTCCTGCGCAGCGGCATGCTGGGCGAATGCCAAACTGCCGATTGTCATAACAAGCGCCAACATTCTTTTTATGGTGTTCATACGTTCCTTGTGATGGTCAAAAATTGAAACCGCTGCTGCGCGGTCAGGCAAACGAAACAGATGTCCAGTTGCGTTGCAGCTTGGCCTAAAGTTTGTGGCCCATCTGTGCGGCACCGTACAATTTGTCGAACTTAACACCATCGCGGCTGAAGATCGATCGTTTGGCAAACGCCGGCAGCGCAAGCTGCGCAATCCGGGGTGGTGAAAGTGTTGCCGCACAATAACGCGATATTGCTCTGCCAACTTTTTTGTGCCAGCATGCATCAACTGCTTTTCCGTCAAGGTTGCCCCTTATGCCGATTACCCCGCAGCAGTTGGAAGTGCTGATCCAGGAAGTCGAACTGGAAGACCCGATCGACTTTGCCGATTTGCCGTTTGAGGAGGAGGCGTTGCGCGCGTTGGTCGCCGGCCGCCTGTGCGAGATGACGGCATCGATGGACGGCTTTAGCGACGAAGACCGCCAGTTATCGCTGCTGGCGGTCGCCGCCAAACTGTTGCTTGAAAATCTGGTGCTGCACGTGCAACTGCTGCGCCGCGATGGCGTGCCGATGAACGACAGCAGCGCAGCGCTGCTGCGGCGGCTGCGCGACGACAAGTGATTTGCTGGAATGGTCTGGTTGGCTTTGGTTTATGCGTCGGGAACCAGTTTGGCCGGTACAATCATGAAAAGTTTCTTGATCTGGATGTTGTACACATTGCGCGAAAGGGGAGTATGAGCGTTGATCAGCCGATTGCCCATGCTGCGAAAGACGCAAATGGCATTTGGCGTGATCCGCACGATCTTGCCGAGCATCTGCGTGCGGTTGCGAGCTTGGCTTCACGGGGCGCCGAAGGATTCAAGGGCTCAGAATGGGCATATCTGGCTGGGTTGTGGCACGATTTGGGGAAGTATCGGCCACGCTTCCAACATTACATCCGCAAAGCCAGTGGTTTCGATGCCGACGCACATATCAAAGGCGAGGCTGGCAAAGCGCCACACTCTACCGCCGGTGCGCTGCTGGCATGTGATCGTTTTGACGTGGCAGGGCGGGTGTTTGCCTATCTCATCGCCGGGCATCACGCAGGGCTATACGACTGGAATTCCGAGAATTCAAACCTGGAATACCGGCTTCAGCAACAGGATAGTCGCGACGAATTCAGAGAGGCGCTAGCCGAGAGGCCACCTTCCGATATTCTTGATCACGGTGGCTTCACCCCTAATCTGCGAGCCGTTCCCGGTGGCCCCGCTGAAGAAAAGAAAATTCAGATTGGTTTTGCCTTGTGGGTTCGGATGTTGTTTTCGTGCCTGGTGGATGCGGACTTCCTCGATACCGAATCCTATATGGATACGAGCAAGTCAACGCAGCGAGGATGTTGGGCAAATGTGCAAGACTTGCTTGACCAGTTTGATCGCTATATGGCCAATAAGGTAAATACAGCCGCTGCCACGCCGGTTAACCTACTTCGCGCTGACGTTCTACGGCAGTGTCGCGAGAAAGCACATGATGTTCCCGGTTTATTCTCGTTGACTGTACCTACTGGTGGTGGCAAAACGCTCTCTGGCCTCGCTTTCGCGCTGGAGCATGCAAAACGTTATGACAAACGCCGTATTATCTACGTCATTCCCTATACCAGCATCATCGAACAGACCACTAACATCTTCCGAGAAATTTTCGGTGACGCGGTGATCGAGCATCACAGCAATGCCGAAGCCGATCCCGACAAGGAAAATCACAGGAGCCGCCTCGCCTGTGAAAACTGGGATGCGCCGGTCATTGTCACCACCAATGTCCAATTCTTTGAATCGCTGTTTGCAGCCAAAACATCGCGTTGCCGCAAGCTGCACAATATCGTCAATTCCGTTGTTGTGCTGGACGAGGCGCAACTGCTGCCACTGGATTTTATGCAACCGATTCTTGACGTGCTGAATTTGCTGGTCCGGCATTATGGCGTCACTGTCGTGCTTTCTACCGCCACCCAGCCCGCACTCAGCACTCGCGAATACTTCGATGCCAAGAACAATATGCGCGGCCTCGACAATGTGCGCGAGATCATGAGCGATCCGGACGCGCTTTACGTTGCTTTGGAGCGAGTCAACGTGCGTCTGCCGGCGGATTGGAACACACCGATAAGTTGGGATACGCTGGCCGAGGAAATCAGCGAACGTGATTCTGTACTGACCATCGTCAATCGCCGCAAAGACGCCCGCGAACTTTGGCAACGAATGCCTGAAGGAACCTTGCACCTTTCCGCGCTGATGTGCGGCGAACATCGCTCACAAACCATCCGACA
>PKWO01000441.1 GCA_003132085.1 Oxalobacteraceae bacterium
CGACCGCTGCGCCGAGCTATTTTCCGCCGGTGCGCTTGGGGGTGCCGCCCTCCATTTCCGCTAAAGGTTACGTCGCGCTCGTGGACGGTGGGATCTTCGCCAATGACCCCGGCCCCAGGGCGCTTGAGGAAGCAAGGTCGATATCGAGTACCGGAGATCGCAGCATCCTTCTTTTATCGATTGGCACCGGTGCGAACAGGAAAAAATATGCGTTTGACGAGGTGTGGAAATGGGGGGCGTTGGAGTGGATTGGCCCATTGCTTGAAATTATGTTCACCGATTCAGCCGTCGAGAAGCAGATGAAAATCGCCACGAACGATCCCGCGATCAAATACGTGCGGCTGCAAGCCGATCTTGAAAATGCCGACATCGCCTTGGACGATTCGGACCCTGCGGCAATGGCAATCCTGACGCGAGTTTATCAAAAACTCGTGGAACTACGCAAAGACGAAATTGATCTGGTTGTGCAAGAGTTGTCATTGCCGAAATCGCCGCAATGCGGACCTAAGCCGGGAATCGATTATGAGCGCCCCCAAGGCGCCCGGACGCACCTATAAAATCAGGTGGGATAAGTATTCTCCATAACCCTGAGTGGCCGGCGTCCGCCCAATTGAAAAAGGCCGCTGAAGAGCGGCCTTTTTTAACGCATATTGCTACTTATTGAATCTTCGCTTTGGCTTTCAACTCCAAGCGGTATGCTTCGAGTTCTTTTTGTTGCAGCGATTGGGTGATCTGTGGCTTCAGCTCTTCAAAAGTCGGAACCTTGGCCGCACGCACATCTTCCAGCTTGATCACATGATAGCCGTATTGGGTTTTCACCGGGGTTTCGGTGAATTGGCCTTTTTTCAACGCGATCATCGCATCGGAGAACGGTTTCACATAGCCATTTGGGTTAGCCCAGTCGAGATCGCCGCCGTTGGCTGCAGATCCGGTATCTTTGGATTGCTTGGCCAAATCTTCAAATTTGGCGCCGCTCTTGAGTTTGACGATGATCGCCTTGGCATCATCTTCTTTCTCAACCAGGATATGACGAGCATGGTATTCCTTGTCCGGAGCCTGCGCCTTGAACTTGTCATACTCGGCCTTGATATCCGCTTCCTTGACAGGGAATTTCTTCACATGTTCTTGAACCAATGCACCGATCAGGATTTGCTGGCGGGCGTAATCGAGCTGGCTTTTTACTTCATCGGTTTTAGCCAATCCTAATTTATCGGCTTCTTGGGTAAGGACCTCATAGTCGATCAATTGTTCCTTGACTTTTTCGCGTAGCTCTGGAGAATCTTTTTGACCGCGCGATGCCAACTGCTTGATCATCATGTCGGCGCGTGAAGACGGAATTGGTTTGCCATTTACCACGGCAAGATTTTGTGCCATAACAGGCAAAGCAGCAGTCGCAATAAGGAGCACCAGCAGACGAGCAGGTTTTAAGGTCATTATTTGTTCCTAAGGAATGAATAAGTTGAGAGTTAATTAATAAACTGCAAATTACAAATGTAGATATGCGGCGCTTACTGTCGCACTTCCGACGGCGCCAATGCAACGATCGCAATCGCGTGAATATCTTTGTGCATCATATCAAGCAAGCAATCATACACCAGCCGGTGGCGAGTGACGCGATTCTGGCCCTCGAAAAACGCAGAAACCAGTTTCAATCGATAGTGTCCGCCACCGGATGCCGCGCCGGCATGACCGGCGTGGGCGGCCGAATCATCTTCTAAGAGACATGCCAACGGCGTAAAAGTTGCATCCAAACGGGCACGAATTTGATCCAGAGGGTTATTCATTTCGGTTCTTCCAGGTATTTCGACAGGAATACGCTTTGGCAAACGACAAAAACGAACATCAGGCCCATGCCGCCAAACAGCTTGAAATTGACCCACGCCGCAAGATTGTTTTGGAACAGCACGAAGGCGACAAAAAGATTGATCGCACCCATGGCAGTAAAAAATACGATCCAGGCCAGATTAAGGCGCTGCCAGACATGATCGGGCNNGTATCACATTTTTCTTCAGAAAGAGCTGGCTCAGCAACAGCGCTGCCGCAAAGCACCAGTACAGGACAGTCGGCTTCAGCTTGATGAATCTTTCATCGTTGAAATAGATCGTCAGGCCCCCGAAAAAAACGATCACGGCAAGCGATACCCACAACATCGTGTCGACTTTTTTACGGCGGATCAGCAGGAAACCGATTTGTGCAATGGTGGCGAGAATCGCAATCNNACGCAATCGCAGTGGCGAGCAGCACCGGCGCCTGGGCCGCAGTGACCGCGCCGCCGGCGACAAAGCCGGACAGATAATGGTTAACCAAATCATGCGCGGCGTCCGCGTGCGCGTCGCCCCATTTGAACATCGCGAAAAAAAGGATAACCGGGAATAAATCGAACAGAAACTTCATGTGTGTAAGCGACTCTCTTTAAATTGGCGAAAAACGCAAGGATGCCGAATTGATGCAATAACGCAGCCCGGTAGGCGGCGGTCCGTCAGGGAACACATGTCCCAAATGCGCATCGCAGACATTGCAGATGATTTCGGTGCGCAGCATGCCGTGGGTTCCGTCTGCCAATTCACGCACGTTTTCAGGGTTGAGCGGTTTGAAATAGCTGGGCCAGCCGCAACCGGAGTCGAACTTGGCATCCGACTCGAACAACGGGGTGCCGCAGCACACGCAGGTATAAATGCCGTGCTCGTGATGATCGCAGTAGCGTCCGGTAAACGGGCGTTCGGTTTCCGCCTGGCGGGTAACCCGGTATTCTAACGGATCCAGCGCAGCGCGCCATTCCTGATCGGTCTTGGTGACTCGGTTTGTCATGATGAACAACTCACTTCCAGTTCGCTGGCCCAGTCGGGCGGGAGTGCCGCATAGCGGTCATTTTCGGCTTGTTCGCCAAAGGGGTTTTCCAAAACCTTGAGCAAACGCTCGATTTCTGAAAAATCCTTATTCTGCGCCTTTTCGATCGCGATTTGTGCAAGATGGTTGCGCAATACGTATTTGGGGTTCACGCGGTGCATCGCATGCCTGCGCACCGTGTCAATGCTGGCCTCTTGGGTCAGGCGTGCCCGGTATTGCTGTGCCCACGCATCAAACGCTGCGCGATCAATGAACAGGTCGCGTAGCGGCTGGTCTGCCGCCGGGTTATCGATATGCAAATCACCGAGCCGGCGGAAAAATAGCGTGAAGTCGACACGGCTGCCTTGCAGCGCCGCAAACAGTTGTTCAATCAATGCGGCGTCCTCGGTGCGCGTGGATTGCAAACCTAATTTGGCATGCAGCAATTGGTCCAGTTTTGCGGCAAATTCGGGTTTGTAGCATTCCAGTGCCTGTTGGACTTCGTCGACGTCGCCGATCAGCGGCAGCAGCGCCTGACCCAGCGCATAGCAGTTCCAATGGCCGACCTGCGGCTGCATGCTGTAAGAATAGCGCCCGTTCTGGTCGGTATGATTACAGACGTGCTGGGCATCGAACGCGTCCATGAAGCCGAACGGGCCGTAATCCAGCGTCAAGCCGAGGATCGACATGTTGTCGGTATTCATCACGCCGTGCATGAAACCAACCGCTTGCCATTGGGCAATCAAGTGCGCGGTACGCCGCGTTACCTCGGCCAGTAGCGAGCGATAGGGGTTGGGCTGCTCCCGCAACGCCGGATAGTGGCGATCAATCACGTAGTCGGCCAGCGTCTTCAAATTGTCGTCTTGCTCCGCATAGAACCAATGCTCAAACGAGCCGAAGCGCACAAAGCTTGGGGCCATGCGGGTTGCCACGGCTGTCGGTTCAGGCGCTTCGCGCATGACGTATTTGTCGGAGCCGGTCACGCACAGCGCGCGCGAGGTCGGGATGCCGAGCGCGGCCATCGCTTCCGAACACAGGAATTCGCGGATCGAAGAGCGCAAGACTGCACGGCCATCTCCCATCCGCGAATACGGCGTCAATCCGGCCCCTTTCAATTGCAGCTCCAGCGTATTCGGACCAGGCGTTCCCGGAGCCGGCACCTCGCCCAGCAAAATCGCCCGGCCATCCCCTAACTGTCCGGCCCACACCCCAAATTGATGGCCCGAATAAACGGCTGCCAAAGGTTTGGAAGCGGGCAAAGTCTGGTTGCCGGTAAACACTTGCAGGAAACGCTCGTCGGCGAAGGCCGCCGGGTCGAGTTGTATCAATGCTGCGGCCGATGGGCTGACGCCGACCAGATAGGGGGCCGGCAACGGCGTCGGCATCAGCCTGGTATAAAACGATGGCGGCAACTCGGCAAACGAATTGCTGATGTTGAGGCCATCCACGCCAAGAATGGCGCTCGGCAATGGAGCATTCATAGTGAACCTGGATTCCTTGGTTGAACAGGCCGGTGTGGCGTCGCCAGCCCCGATTCACAGCCCCGATTCGTGGTGCAGTTCGGGTTTGTCGATGTTAGGATGTTGCATTCCTTTTTCATAACCTGTATTTTGACAGAGAAGCGGAGATTGCATATGAACCCACCTGAAATGCTTGCGATTCCATCGGTAAAGGACCGTGTGTCGCCGGAGGAATGGCAGACCAGGGTGGATTTGGCCGCATGCTACCGGCTGGTGGCGGACTTTGGCTGGAGCGACCTGGTCTTCACGCATATTACCGCCCGCGTGCCGGGCACCGAAGATCAATTTCTGATCAATCCCTACGGCATGATGTTCGATGAAATTACCGCCTCGTCGCTGGTGAAAATCGACTTGCAGGGGAACAAACTCGACGCTTCGCCGTTCCCCGTCAATCCGGCCGGCTTTACCATCCATTCGGCGATCCACGCAACGCGGCACGACGCGCAATGCGTATTGCATGTACATAGCTTGAACGGGGTCGCGGTATCGGCTCAGGCCAAGGGTGTGCTGCCGCTTTCGCAACAATCGATTTTTATCCTGTCCAGCCTGGCCTATCATGGTTACGAAGGCGTCGCCTTGAACGATGAGGAAAAGCCGCGCCTGGTGGCCGACATGGGCGACAAAACCTATTTGATGCTGCGCAATCACGGATTGCTGACCGTGGGCAAGACAATTGCCGATGCTTTCCTGAGCATGTATCTGTTTGAGGCGGCATGCACGATTCAAATTCGTGCGCAGGCGGGCGGCAGTGAGTTGATTGAGATACCGCCGGCGATTATCAGCGGTGCGCGACAGCAAGCAAAAACGGTGACCAAATCGTTGGGCGGAATGCTGGCTTGGCCGGGTTTGCTGAGGCGACTGGAGCGCAAAGATCCTTCATACCGCACGTGATTTACCGATTCGACTAAAACGCCCGGTGCCGCGTGAAGGGCCGCTTCATTAGGGACAGGAAAGACAACAATGACGCGCTGCAGCATTGAAAAGCATTGACGGTTTAAGCACGGTCGTACGAAAATCAGCCTCACATATAAAATAATTGGTATCTCTAAATAGCGCATTTGATGGCGCAGCAGATTTTAGAGTACTCCAGAGATCAGGAGACGTAATGTCGCAGTATCCGCAAAGCCCGCTAATGGGGCAGATGATGAGCCAACCTTTGCTCATCTCCAGCATCATTCAACATGCCGACCGGCAATTCGGCAAAAATGAAATCGTCTCGCGCAGGGTAGAAGGCGACATTCACCGCTACACCTATCGGGACTGCCACAAACGCGCGCGCCAGTTGGCGAATGCGTTGCGCACGCTGGGCGTCAAAATGGGGGAGCGCGTCGCGACTGTGGCGTGGAACGGCTATCGCCACCTGGAAGCATATTATGCGGTGTCGGGCTCGGGCGCGGTGCTGCATACGATCAATCCGCGCCTGTTTCCAGAGCAAATTGCCTACATCGCCAATCACGCGGAAGATCAATATCTGCTTTTCGATATGAATTTCTTGCCGCTGGCGGAGGCGTTTGCCGCGCGCTGCACGACGATCAAGGCGTTCGTGATGATGTGCGATCGCGATCGGATGCCGAAAGAAAGCAAGATCGCCAATCTGTTGTGCTATGAAGACTTGATCGACAACAGTTCCGACGACTATCAATGGCCGATTTTCGATGAAAATTCAGCCTCCAGCCTTTGTTATACATCCGGCACGACCGGCAATCCGAAGGG
>PKWO01000405.1 GCA_003132085.1 Oxalobacteraceae bacterium
TGATTACCAACTTTCATTTGCCGAAATCGACATTACTGATGCTGGTATCGGCTTTCGCCGGCTACGACGCAATCCAGAGCGCTTATGCGCATGCGATTGCACAGCGTTATCGCTTTTTCAGCTACGGCGACGCGATGTTGCTGACCAACGAAAAGAACAACGTCAAATGAAATATGCGCTTTTGAAAACCGACGGCAACGCCCGTCGCGGTCGTCTGACCTTGAACCATGGCGTCGTCGAAACGCCGATATTCATGCCGGTTGGCACCTACGGTTCGGTTAAGGCGATGTCGCCGCTGGAACTCAACGATATCGACGCGCAAATCATCCTCGGCAATACCTTCCATCTGTGGTTGCGGCCGGGCGTTGACGTGATGGAGCAATTTGGCGGCTTGCACCGGTTCATGGGCTGGGATAAGCCGATTTTGACCGATTCCGGTGGATTTCAAGTGTTTTCGCTGGNNCGATGCGCAAGATCACCGAAGAGGGGGTCAAATTTTCCTCGCCGATCAATGGCGACAAGCTATTCCTGTCGCCTGAAATATCGATGCAAATTCAGCGCACGCTTAATTCCGACATCGTGATGCAGTTCGACGAATGCACGCCGTATGAGATCGATGGCAGACCGGCCACAACAGAAGAAGCTGCCGGTTCGATGCGAATGTCTTTGCGTTGGGCAAAACGTTCGCAAAACGAATTTAACCAGGGCGAAAACCCCAATGCGCTATTCGGGATTGTGCAGGGCGGCATGTTCGAACATTTGCGCGACGAATCGTTGGCGGGGCTGGAGGACATCAATTTTCACGGGGTAGCGATAGGCGGCCTCTCGGTCGGCGAGCCGAAGGAAGACATGATGCGGATCTTGGCGCACATCGGCCCGCGCCTGCCGGCAGACAAGCCGCATTATTTGATGGGCGTGGGTACGCCGGAAGATCTGGTGGCCGGCGTGGCGAATGGAGTCGATATGTTCGATTGTGTGATGCCCACCCGCAATGCGCGCAATGGCTGGTTGTTCACTCGGTTTGGCGATTTGAAAATCAAGAATGCGCGTTATAAAACTGACATGCAACCGCTGGACGAGACCTGCAATTGCTATGCATGCCGCCATTTCTCGCGGGCATACTTGCATCATTTGCATCGAACCGGCGAAATTTTGGGCGCGCGGCTGAACACCATCCACAATTTGCATTATTACATGCAATTAATGCGGGAAATGCGTGCGGCGATCGATGCCGGGCGATTCCAGGCTTATGTCATCCAATTTCAGAGCGAACGAAGCCGTGGCATATAGTCCGGCGTTTGTTTAACGTGCGAACAGCCGGAAAGCCGACGACCAATGCTAAAATGCTCGGTTATTTAATCCTACATTAAGGAGCACACCGTGTTAATTTCCAATGCTTACGCCGATTCCTTCGGTGGTTTTGACGCCATTATGCAACGTCCCGATTTCCTGATTATCGGTTTGATGGTCGTCGCGATGTATTTCGTGATGATCCGCCCGCAAATGAAACGCCAGAAAGAGTTGAAGGCGATGATGGATGCGTTGGCCAAGGGCGATGAAGTGGTTACTGCCGGCGGCATTTTGGGCCGGATTGTCAAAGTCGCCGACGCTTACATCACGCTGGAAGTGTCGACCGGAACCGAAGTCGTCATTCAAAGAAGTGCCGTCACGCTACTGTTGCCCAAGGGCACCATCAAAGCGCTGTAATCAATTGTTGAAGTAAACCGTTGCGATACAACGTGTTTCGTTGTTCGACGTCCTCACACTGAACGCTGAATCAATATGAATCGTTACTCTCTCTGGAAGTACATCCTCATCGTCATTGCCGTGGTGATGGGGGTGTTGTACACGGCGCCGAACTTTTTCGGCGAAGCGCCGGCGGTACAGGTTACCAGCGCAAAAGCCACCGTTAAAGTGGAGTCCGACATGACTGCCCGCGTTGATCAAGTCTTGCAAAAGGGCGGAATCAAATCGCATGGCGCGCAATTTGACTTCAGCGCGAACCAGGGTTCGGTGCGCGTGCGCTTTGCCGACATCGATGCGCAATTCGCCGCCAAGAGCCTGCTGGAAAGGGAGTTGAATGCGGATTTAAATGATCGAACCTATAACGTTGCATTCAATTCGCTGCCGAATACGCCTGCCTGGTTGCAAGCGCTTCATGCGTTGCCGATGTATCTGGGTCTTGATTTGCGTGGCGGCGTCCATTTTTTGATGCAGGTTGATACGGCGTCATATCTCAAAACGCGCCGCCAAGGGCAGGAATCCAGTGTACGGACGATGCTGCGCGACAAGAGCATTCGCCATGCCGGAATAAGCGTTACCGCGAACGGACTGGAAATCAAATTTCGCGACGAGGAAACGCGGCTGAAGGCGAAAGACTTGCTGACTTCGCAAATGCCGGACCTGACGCTAACGCTGGCCGGCGCCGGTGCGGACTTGAGCTTGCTGGCAGACATGAATCCGCAGAAGTTGAAAGAAGCGGTCGACGAAGCGGTGATACAGAACATCGTTACCTTGTCCAAGCGCGTGAATGAGCTGGGCTTGTCCGAACCGGTGATTCAACGTCAGGGGGTGGATCGTATCGTGGTGGAACTGCCGGGCGTGGTCGACGTGGCGCGCGCCAAAGATATCATCGGCCGTCAGGCGACGCTCGAAATTCGCATGGTGGATGAAAGCGTCACGCGCGGCACGGAAGCCACAACGACGGTGCCGCTCGGATCGGAACTGTTTACCAGCGGACGCGATGCCCCGGTCATCCTCTACAAAGATCCGATTTTGACCGGCGACTACATTACTTCGGCCGACGCCCGGCCTGATCGACAGTCCGGCTTGCCGGATGTGGATATCAGCCTGAACGGCGAGGGCGGCCGTAAAATGCTGGATGCGACACGCGGCAAGATCGGCAAGCTGATGGGGATTGTCTTGTTTGAAAAAGGCAAGGGCGAAGTCTTGACGGTGGCGCGGATTCAGGCGGAGTTGGGCTCGACTTTCGTGATTACCGGGCAAAGCTCGATTGAAACCGCGCGCGACTTGGCGCTATTGCTGCGCGCTGGTTCACTGGCGGCTCCGATGGTTATCATCGAAGAACGCACGGTAGGCCCGCAACTCGGCGCGGAGAACATCAGGAAGGGCTTCGATTCGACCTTATACGGCTTTGCGGCAATCGCCGTCTTTATGATGCTGTATTACATGGTGTTCGGTTTCTTCAGCGTATTGGCGCTGGGAATCAACTTGCTGCTGCTGGTGGGCCTGTTGTCCGGCTTGCAGGCTACCTTGACCCTGCCCGGCATGGCCGCGATTGCGCTGGCGCTCGGTATGGCGATTGACGCCAACGTGCTGATCAATGAGCGGGTGCGGGAAGAGCTGCGCGCGGGTAACACGCCGCAGGCGGCGATCGCATTGGGCTTCGACCGGGCCTGGGCGACGATTCTCGATTCCAACATCACCACCTTGATTGTCGGCTTGGCCTTGCTGAGTTTCGGCTCGGGCGCGATACGCGGATTTGCGATTGTGCATTGCCTGGGCATCCTGACATCGATCTTCTCTGCGGTGTTTGTATCGCGCGGCGTGGTCAATCTCTGGTACGGTCGCACGAAGAAGCTGACCAGCGTGAAAATCGGCCAGATATGGAAACCGAAGGAAGGCTGAAAATACCGCTGGCGTTATTTTGACAAGCCGCCAGCCCGACATTTAGCGCCGACATTTAACGCCGACATTTAACGCCGACATTTAACGATTAACTGGATTTAACATGGAATTTTTCCGCATCAAAAAAGATATTCCGTTCATGAAGCATGCGTTGGTTTTCAATGTGATTTCAGCCATCACATTTGTTGCCGCGGTGTTCTTCCTGTGGAAAAACAATTTGAATTACTCGATTGAATTTACCGGCGGTACCGCGATGGAGGTGGTCTACAAGAAACCCGCCGACAATGAAGCGATACGCAATGCGATCGCCGCACTGGGTATCGATGACGCGGTGATTCAGCAATTCGGCACGGCCGAGAATGTGTTGATCCGACTGCCGGCCAAGGCAGGCAAGGATTCGACGATTGCGCAGACCGTGTTTGCCGGCTTGTGCAAAGCTGAATCGGGCGTTGTCGAGCAAGTTGCTTCCGAAAAAGGCGACAAGGGCCTGGTATGCCATGACGCCGCCAAAAATGAACCGGTAGCCTTGCAGAGCGTTGAATTGGTCGGCAAACAGGTCGGCGAAGAGTTGGCCGGAGACGGATTGAAAGCCCTGGCTGCGGTGGTGGCCGGCGTGATGTTGTATCTGGCGTTCCGTTTCGAGTGGAAGTTCGCTGTAGCCGCGATTATCGCCAACCTGCACGACGTGGTGATCATCTTGGGTTTCTTCGCTTTCTTCCGCTGGGAATTTTCCTTGTCGGTGCTGGCCGGCGTGCTGGCGGTGCTGGGTTATTCAGTCAATGAATCGGTGGTGATTTTTGACCGGATTCGCGAAAATTTCCGAAAAGCGCGCAAAGCCTCAGTGACCGAATCCATCAACGGCGCGATTACCGGCACCATCTCACGGACCATTATTACTCACGGTTGTACCCAGATGATGGTGTTGTCGATGCTATTGTTCGGTGGTCAAACGATCCACAATTTTGCCATCGCATTGACCATCGGCATTTGCTTCGGCATCTATTCGTCGGTATTCGTCGCGGCGGCTGTGGCGATGTGGCTGGGCGTCAAGCGCGAGGACTTGATCAAGCCGATCAAGGAAAAGGATACCACCGGCGGCGCAGTGGTTTAAGCAATCATCATCGATCAAAAAAACCAGCTCAGAGCTGGTTTTTTTGTGCCTTTTCGGACCGGTACTGAGGAATAGCGATCAAAATTCGGGTAGGAATTTACCGGTTTTCAATTGCGGCTGGCTCCGCTACGGCGCCGCGACAACATGGAATTTGATGACGACATCGTCGGCCACCGTGGCGGTGTCTTTCCACTCGCCCTCGCCGATATTGAATACCAGGCGCTTGATTGTCAGCGCGCCATCGAAAACCTGGTTATTGCCTTCTTTTTTCACGTTCAATGGGAAGCTGACATCGGTTGTTTTACCCTTGATCGTCAGCTTGCCGTTGACCTCAAGCCTGCCGCCGACACCGGCTTTCATGGTGGTCGACACAAAAGTTGCTTTGGGAAACTGGGCGGCATTGAACCACTCTTTTTTGAACACTTCTTGATTGTATTCGGGATCGCCGAGATCAAAGCTGCGGATGTCGATTTCAACGCTGGCTTTGGAGGCGTCCGGCTTGGCGCTGTCGTAATCGATTTGGGCGACGAATTTCTTGAATTTTGCTTCGACCGGTACGCTCAATTGCTTGAATACTGCACTGACGCTGCTTTTTGCCGGATCGGTTTTAAGCAAGACGCCGGCACCGGCAGGTAACGCCAGGCAAAGCGACGCAAGTGCGGCGGTTGCCAGGCTAACGCGGAGCGCGGAATGAAATTGCATGGGGGTGTCCTTTCTTGGGAGGGGGCCGATCATGGCAACATCCGTTTAAAAATGTTATCGCGATCGATGAATTGATGCTTGAGTGCCGCTAGGACATGCAGGCAAAATCCGCTTAGCAGCACGACATTGAGCGTGTAGTGAACCAGTTTGAGTATCGGCTTCAATTCCGGATTCGGTGCAATCAGAACCGGCAGCGGGATGACGCCGAGATAGACCACCGGCACGCCTGCCGACAGGCTATAAAAATAGCCGGACAGCGGCACTGCAAAGATCAGGAAATACATTAACCCATGCAAGGCGCCGGCAGCCTGCTGCTGCCATTTGCTCATTGTGTAAGGATAAGGTGGCGCGGGGTTCCATAAGCGCCACAACAAGCGCAGGCAGGCCAGACCGAAAACCGTGCATCCCAGCCATTTGTGCCAAGAAAAATATTTAAGCTTGGTTGGAGTGAGACCATGAATATCGACCATGGTGACGCCGAGCGTGAACGCGCAGATGATCAATAAGGCGATTAGCCAATGAAGCAGCATGGCGGTTTTCGTATAACGCAGCATGAATTTCTTTTTGACAAGTAGTCCGAATTAGAACTAATATACCAAAATATCTTCGATACTGCTTGAAATGGCAAATTCGATCGAAAATTTTGGCTGCGATATACCTATATACCTATATACCTATATTTTGCGTGCCAATTGCGCGGCAACCCCAATGTAATTGGCCGGTGTCATTGCCAGCAAATGATCTTTAGCCTGTTGCGGTATAGCCAGCCCGGTAATGAAGGTGCGCAACGCATCTTTGGAGATGCCCTTGCCGCGCGTCAATTCTTTCAGTTGTTCGTAGGGGTTTTCAATGCCGTAGCGCCGCATAACGGTTTGCACCGGCTCTGCCAGCACTTCCCAGGTCGCGTCAAGATCCTCGTGAATGCGGGCAGGGGTGACTTCCAGCTTGTTCAGCCCGCGCAGGCAACTGTCGTAGGCCAGCACCGCATAGCCAAAACCTACTCCGATATTGCGCAATACCGTCGAGTCGGTTAAATCGCGCTGCCAGCGCGATAGCGGCAGTTTCTCGGCCATATGCTTTAACACTGCATTTGCCATTCCCAGGTTGCCTTCGGAATTTTCAAAGTCGATCGGATTGACCTTGTGCGGCATGGTCGAAGAGCCGATTTCGCCTGCTTTGGTATGCTGTTTGAAATAGCCGATTGAAATGTAGCCCCAGATATCGCGGTTGAGATCGATCAGGATCGTGTTGGTGCGGGCGATCGCATCAAACAATTCCGCCATATAGTCATGCGGTTCGATCTGGATCGTATAGGGATTGAAGCTGAGTCCCAACCGTTGCTCAATCACGTTTTTGGAAAAGGTTTCCCAATCGAACTCAGGGTAGGCCGCCAGATGGGCGTTGTAGTTGCCGACCG
>PKWO01000334.1 GCA_003132085.1 Oxalobacteraceae bacterium
ACTTCTCCACCCCGCGCCGCAAGTTCATCATCGCCGACACGCCGGGTCACGAGCAATATACCCGCAACATGGTGACCGGTGCTTCGACCGCCGACGCCGTGATCATTTTGATCGATGTGTCGAAGGTAAAATTGGGTGATGACGGCAGCGTCGATCTGCTGATCCAGACCAAGCGTCACTCAACCATCGCGCATTTGCTGCAAATCGAACATATCGTGGTCGCGGTTAACAAGATGGATCTGGTCAACTATGACCAGACCGTATATGACCGTATCGTGCAGGCATACAGGGAATTTGCCGCGCAGCTCGGCTTGAAAGACATACACCCCATTCCGTTGTCGGCGCTGGCCGGCGACAACGTGGTGACAGCCGGCGACAAGATGCCGTGGTACCACGGGCCGACCTTGATCGAATTGCTGGAGTCCCTGAGTGTGTACGACGAATCGCATGACGAACCGTTCCGCTTCCCGGTACAGTTGGTGGCGCGTCACAAAGGACACGAAGCCAACGATTTTCGCGGCTACATGGGCAGGATCGAAGCCGGCAAAGTACATCGCGGCGACAAACTCATTGTGCAGCCGAGCGGCCAGACCGCCACCGTCAAGGACATACAGGTACTGAATGCCTCGCTCGAATCGGCAGTGGTAGGTCAATCGGTAACGATATTGTTGGAAGAGTATCTCGATATCTCGCGCGGCGACATGCTCTCTTCGGCGGAGCGCCCCGCTACGTTGCTGAAGACCGTCAATGCCGATATTTGCTGGCTATCGGAGGAACCGCTCGACTTGCGTCGCAAGTACTGGCTCAAACACAACACCCGCCAGGTACCCGCCCGCATCACCAAACTCGATACGCTGCTGGATATCAACACCCAGGAAAAACGTCCGGCCGACGGTCTGAAACTCAATGACATCGCCAGCATCACCCTTACCGTGCAACAGCCGTTGGCGGCCGACGCCTACGCGGCAATCCGTTCCACCGGCGCCTTCATTTTGATCGACGAAGTCACACATCAAACGGTTGCCGCCGGCATGATCAGGTTCGATCCCGTAACAGCATAAACGGAGGAAAACGCAGCATGTCAACCACGCAATCCGGCAGGTACGGCAAGGTCTACCTGATCGGCGCCGGCCCCGGCGCCTCTGACCTGGTCACGGTACGCGGTGCGCGCGTCCTGGCGCGCGCAGATGTGGTTCTTCACGACGCGCTGGTCACCGACGACATGCTGGAATTGTGCCCCCAAGCACATAAAATTGCGGTCGGCAAACGCTGCGGCAGGACCTCGACCGAACAGGCATTTATCAACAAGCAGTTAATCGACAATGCTGAAAAATACCAGATCGTCGTGCGTCTCAAAGGCGGCGACCCCATGCTGTTCGGGCGCGCCGATGAAGAATTGCGGGCGTTGGAAAGCCACGGCATTGAAGTCGAAGTGGTGCCAGGCATTACCGCCGCGCTTGCCGCCGCTGCGGCCAGCCGGCAACCATTGACCAAACGCGGCGTTGCCCGCAGCGTGGCTTTTTTTACATCGAGCACCGCACCCAACCACCCCGATCAATTGACACTTCCGGACTGCGACACGCTGGTGCAGTATATGGGCAGCCGCGAGGCCGTCACGACTGCCCGCAAGATGCTGGCGCTGGGACGCCCCCCGCAATTGCCGGTGATCGTGATTGAAAACTGCAGCCTTGAAGACGAACGCATTCTGCGCCTGCAACTCGGCGAGCTGGAACACGGCCTCGCCGATTGCCACGGCCCGGTGCTGGTAATGATAGGCGAGGCAATGGCGAAGCGCGACGTGCGCGCGGCAAGCAGCGACACGACGACGATACCCGGCGCCGGCGATAAGGCCGCTTAATTGCGACGCATGCAGCGCAGGTTCGGGCTTTGCTTACGCTAACCCCGGTAGCCGGCTTCGAGCTGATTCAATCGGCGAAATCAATTAACCAAGCACCCCGATACAATACATCGCGATAGCCGCCAACACTTCCGCATCTTCACCTGCTGCACCCGCAACGTGCAAGTTCAGCGCCGGGTGATTCTGGCGCAAGCGATCAACGATCAGAGGCAGATCGCGCAACACATGCCCCCCTTGCCCCAAGAACACCGGCACCACCGTCACGTCCCGGCATCCGTTCAGCACCAACCGCTCAACCAGTTCAGGCAATTGCGGCGTCATCAATTCCAAAAATGCGAGCTCCACTGCGACGCCCTGCAACTTCGCCTCGATCAGCTTTTGCAGCCGTTGAAACGGCTCGACCCACCTGGGGTCGCGAGCGCCGTGTGCGAACAAAATAAGAGATCGGCTCATGGTCTTAATGTCGCTCCACCCAACGCAACATGACTCCCGCCGCCAACAAATAGAGTGCGCTCGGCAGGACTGCGATGATGAAAGGAGGCCAGGTATTCAGCAGCCCCATGTAAGAGAATAAGCGGTTAATCAGGATAAAGCTTACGCCAATCATGATGCCGACAAAAGTCCTCAGACTGGTGCCGCCGGCGCGTGTATGCAGATAAGCGAAAGGCAACGCAAGCGCCATCATCACCAGATTGGCAAACGGATTGATGATCTTCTTCCAAAACGCTATTTCATACAGCGCCGTGGCTTGCTTGTTTTCAGCCAGATGCTCGGTATAGAGGGCGAGACGATAGGCCGTCATGTTGTCTGGGTCGGTGGAGGATACCTGTAGAATCTGCGGCGTGATCTCGGATACCAGATCCTTGGTCGGCATAGTGACGGTTGAACTCGCCGCGCTGATATCTTGCAACGAAACGTTTGCATCCAGTACCGAATTGGCGAAACGCGTCTCCGTCACATCGATCAGGCGCCAGACGTTGGCGCCTTGATAATCGGCGCGCGCCGCTGTAGTTATAGAGGAAAGATGGAAGTCTCGATCGAATTCGTATACCTTGATCCCTTTCATCTGGTCATGCCGAATGTCCCGGACGTTGAGGAACCTGGAACCGATGACCTCACCATTGACTCCTTTGCTTTTGATGAGATCCTTGGTCCATTGCCCGGAGCGAAACTCTTGCGAACTCGAAGTCCCCAAATTTTCAGCTCGCAACCTGTCGGCCATCTCCGAGGTTTTCGGCGAAATAATCTCACCAAACAAAAAAGTGATAAGCACATATACGATGCCGATCCGAATCAAGGTCCAGCCCATCATCACGGTAGACATGCTGGATGCGCGCATGATGGTGAATTCCGAACGCGCCGCAAATTGCACCAGGGTCCAGATCGTTCCGATCAGTACCGCAATCGGCATGAATTGGTACACATAACCCGGCATCCCCAGGATCACATACCAAAAAGCGTGCTGCAACTGATAGCCGCCTTGTCCAACAGACTTTAATTCGCCCATCAAATCAAAAAACGCCAGCAAGGCTACGCCAAAAATCAGCACATACAAGACCGACCGGAAGATTTCCGACCCAATGTAACGCCGCAAGGTTTTCATCGTGGCGCGCGCCTCCCTAAACAACTGCGCTTGATTGACGCCCACAGCGCCTGCGGATGGTGCGGGCTATTCATATTCACGCGCCACGAAAACAGGAACATGATGATGATAATCACGATCAAATGAATCGGCCACCAAGCGATCATGAATGGCAAGCGCCCCTGCATGACCATCGCCTCTATCGCCTTGACCATATTCAGGTACGTGATCGTGAGCAAAACCGCGATGCCCAAATTGGCAGAGCGGCCGCCGCGCGGATTCACAAAGCTCAGCGGTATAGCCAATAGCAACAAGGTAAAACTCATCATCGGCAACGCAATGCGCCACATTAACTCGCTCAAATTGAACGGACTCATGTCCGCCAGCAGCGCCTGGGTCGTTAATAATTCCGCCGATTGATTGTCAACCAACGAGGGCGTCTGATGTGCCAAAAATACATGGTAGCGCTCGAATTCCATCAACTCAAAATCGGATTGACTCGGCACGCCGTCATAGCGGCGCCCCTGCGACAAAACCAAATACTTGTCGCCCTTGGCATCTGTCTCGACCGTTCCCTCCTTCGACACGATCACGCTGGTCTTGCCATTTTGATTAGTATTGACAAATACATTCTTTACCTTGCTGGCGTCACCAGCGATGCCTTCCACCGAATAAATGCGGTCAACGGATGCAGATTCATGGAATTTACCCGGTTGAATATTGGCGACATCTTCGCTTTTTTCAAAGCGCTCCCTGAACTCGGCGTTTTGCCTACTCGCCCATGGCGTGACGAAAAAGCTCAAGAGCCCGGTCAACAACACGATAGGTAGGCCGAAACCCAAAATCGGACGAATCCAGCGCGACAAACTCAAGCCGGAGGAAAACCAAACCACCATTTCCGAATCCTGGTAGCTGCGCGACAGTACCGCCAACACAGAAAAAAATCCGGTCACCAACAACAGTATGGGCATATAGACAAGGACGGCAAACCCGATCATCGCCACCACATCGGTAGACGCGATTTTTCCTCCCGCCGCCTGCCCCAGGATTTTGATCAACACCATTGTGATGGTGATCGTAAACAATACGGTAAAGACGGCGCCGGCGGTACTGACCAATTCGCGTCGGAGGGCGCGCTGAAAAATCATTTGGAGACTATAATTGCGGTTGGACAATGGAGGAACTGATGGACTTTAGCATAAAATCATTCGACTCAAAGAATACTATCGGCGCCGCGAAGACGGGGTGTATCGTGGTCGGCGTATATGAAAACAAGAAATTATCGCCGTCAGCACAAGCTTTGGACAGCAAAGGCGCGATCAGCGCCGCTGTCAAGTCAGGGGATATTTCCGGAAAAGCCGGTACTACACTATTGATGCGCAAGATTGACGGCATTGCCGCAGAACGTGTGCTGTTGGTTGGGTTGGGTAAAGATCAGGCATCCGGCAAGGATTTTAACACTGCCATTCAGGCGGTCGCCCGCGTGTTGTCCTCGCTCGGGGCCACCGAAGCGATAGTCGCCCTTCCGTTGGATGACGTCAAAGATCGCGATACCGCTTGGGCCCTGCGCTCTGCAGTTCTGGCGATCCGGGAAAATGCCTACCGTTTTGATACGCTGAAGAGCAAGAAAGAGCCTGCGCCATCCGGTGTCAAAAAATTTGCCTTTGTGGTGCCGACAGCCGATGCCGCCGCCGCGCGCAATACGATTGCACAAAGCGTCGCGTTAGCCCACGGGATCGAATTGACCAAAGATTTGGGTAATCTGCCCGGAAATTTCTGCACGCCGACCTACCTGGCCAATGCTGCGAAGAAGCTGGCCAAGGACTATAAACTCGGCGTCGAAGTGCTTGATCGCAAGCAGTTGGAAGCACTCAAAATGGGCAGTTTCCTGTCTGTGTCCAAGGGAAGCGACGAACCGCCAAAATTCATCGTTCTCAAACACATGGGCGGCAAAGCCAAAGACGCGCCGACGGTGCTGGTGGGCAAAGGAATCACCTTCGATTCCGGCGGCATCTCGCTCAAGGCGGGCGCCGGCATGGATGAAATGAAATATGACATGTGCGGCGCGGCATCGGTGCTCGGGACATTCCGCGCCATTGCTGAAATGAAATTGAAGCTCAATGTCATCGGCGTCATCGCAAGCTGCGAAAACATGCCGAACGGCCGCGCCACCAAGCCGGGCGACATTGTCACTTCGATGTCCGGCCAAACGATAGAAGTGCTCAATACCGACGCCGAAGGCCGCCTGGTCTTGTGCGACGCGCTGACCTATGTTGAACGTTTCAAACCGGCTGCAGTGGTCGACATCGCGACGCTCACCGGTGCCTGCGTGACGTCTCTGGGTCATCACAATTCCGGCCTGTTTACCCGTCACGACAAAGAGCACGACGCCCTGGCCGGCGAATTGCTTGCGGCTGGCAAGAAAACCGGCGATACCGCATGGCGCATGCCGATTGAAGATGCTTATCAGGAGCAATTGAAGTCGAATTTTGCCGACATGGCGAATATCGGCGGGCCTGCCGCCGGCAGCGTCACCGCAGCCTGCTTCCTGGAGCGTTACACGAAGAAATATACGTGGGCGCATCTGGATGTCGCCGGCACCGCATGGCGCAGCGGCGCAGCCAAAGGCGCAACCGGCCGCCCGGTGCCACTGCTGACCATGTTCCTGATCGATCGTGCAGAAGCGGATAACGCCAAATAAGGAGACTCCAGGCGTAGCGGATCAATGCGATTCGTTACGCAGGTTTTCGTTGACGCGGCGCCTGCTTCCTTTGTAAAGCGCTAAGCAGCACCAGGCGATCGCCGGATTGCCTGCCCTGTGCTTGCCGCGCACCTTGTTCAAGTTAAGACGCACCCCATATACTATGCATTGCTGCGCCTGCCCGCATTTGCAGGCGGTCAGTCCCAACCCTGCCACTGAGGAACGCCATGCCCGATTCAATTGCTCCCGAAATGACCGATACCGACCTGTTTCAGCCAACTCAACTCGGCCCCTATCGGCTAACCAATCGCATTGTGATGGCCCCGCTGACACGCAGCCGGGCGCAAAAAGACGATATCCCGAGCAACCTCGCGGCTGAATACTATGCACAGCGCGCGTCAGCCGGATTGATCATAGCCGAGGCGACACAGATATCCCCCCAAGGAAAAGGCTATGCCTACACGCCGGGCATCTATACACGCGCACAAGTGCAGGCTTGGCAAAAAGTGACTGCAGCAGTGCATGCCAAAGGCGGCCGAATCTTCCTGCAGCTATGGCATGTCGGGCGCATCTCGCACCCGTCTCTGCAAGTGAATGGCGCGCTGCCGGTTGCACCATCCGCCATCCGCCCTGAAGGCCAGGCGTTTACCGAAGATGGCTTCCAGCCCTTTGTTACTCCGCGTGCGTTGGAAATTGAGGAAATCCCCGGTATCGTCGAACAGTATCGGCAGGCGGCGCAATACGCGCTTGATGCCGACTTTGACGGTGTCGAAATTCATGCCGCCAATGGCTACCTGATCGATCAATTCCTGCGTGACAAAACCAACCGTCGCACCGACGCCTATGGCGGTTCGATACAAAATCGCACACGATTGCTGCTGGAGGTCACCGAGGTTGTTGTCGCCGTTTGGGGAGCTGACCGGGTTGGCGTTCGTATCGCGCCGATCAGCCCCGCCAATGACATCGCAGACAGCGACCCGGCCACCTTATTCAGTTATGTCGTAGAAGCGCTTAATCGCTTTGGTCTGGCCTATCTGCACGTGGTGGAAGGTGCCACAGGCGGCCCGCGCGAGGTCGAGCACGGCTTCGATTTGCAGATTCTTCGGCGCTTGTTCAAAGGCATTTATATGGCTAACAACGGTTACGACCTGAAGCTGGCCAGCGAGGCCCGCAAACACAACTTGGCAGATCTGATTGCATTCGGCAAACTGTATATCGCCAACCCCGATCTGGTTGAACGCTTGCATACGAATGCCCCGTTAAATCCGCTCGATCCTGCCACGCTGTATGGCGGCGGAGCGCATGGCTACGTCGACTATCCATCGCTTGAAAAAGCGCAGCGCGAGTAACGTCTGAAAGAATAACTGCTCGATGAAACTCGCCACCTGGAACGTCAACTCGTTAAAAGTCCGCCTGCCCCACGTATTGCAGTGGCTGGCGGAAAACCCGGTGGATGTTCTATGTCTGCAGGAAACCAAAACTGTCGATGAAAAATTCCCGGTGGCCGAGATTGAAGCAGCCGGTTATCACGTGATATTCTCCGGTCAAAAAACGTATAACGGCGTTGCCATCCTGTCCAAACATCCGATGACCGACGTGGTCAAGAACAATCCGCACTTCGAGGATGAACAGCAACGCGTGATTACCGCGACAATAGAAGGCGTGCGGGTAATTTGCGCTTACATACCTAACGGCCAAGCCATTGATTCTGATAAATATCAATACAAACTAAGGTGGCTCGGCGCATTGCATCGATGGTTGAAGGAAGAATGCAACGCCCACCCCAATCTGGCATTGCTGGGCGACTACAATATCGCCCCCGAAGACCGCGACGTGCACGACCCGGAGGCTTGGCAAGGTCAAGTCTTGGTATCTGAGGCGGAGCGCGCGGCGTTTCAGGAATTATGCGATTTGAACCTGAAAGATGCGTTCCGTCTGTTCGAGCAGGCCGATAAGCTGTTCAGTTGGTGGGATTACCGGCAGATGGCATTTCGCCGCAATATGGGCATGCGCATTGACCACATCCTGCTGTCGGCACCGCTGGCCGCACGCTGCACCGCATGCGTAATCGACAAACTACCGCGCAAGTGGGAACAACCTTCCGATCACACGCCGGTGGTAGCGACAATCGACTGATAGCCGGGCTACGTTACAAATGAAACATTGAAACGTATAATGAAACATGCGCCGCCCACTCCCTCCTTCGCGCGATAGTGCCGACAAACCGATTATCTGGACCGTTTCGATCTCGCGGCTGTTTGATCTGTTCCGAGACATTATGGTGGAATTCGACGACCGTGCGATCATCGAACCGATACACCTCGGCTTCGAAGAAGCGGTTGCGCATATACGCGAGCGCTTGGCGGTCGAACGCTGCGACGCCGTCATTGCGGCCGGTTCGAATGCGGCATACCTGAAAAGCCGGCTGTCTTTGCCGGTCATCATCGCCAAGGCCAGCGGCTTCGATGTCATGCAGGCGCTAGCGCGGGCGCGCAAAATTACACCGGATATCGGTCTCATCACCTACCAGGAAACAATGCCGGAACTGGCAGATTTTCAGGCCACGTTCGGACTCAAGATCGTACAGCGCACGTACATCACCGAAGAGGATGCGCGCGCCCAAATCAACGAATTGAAAGCCAGCGGCGTCAAGGCGATCGTCGGGGCCGGACTGATTACAGACTTGGCCGATGAAGCAGGATTGGCCGGGGTGTTCGTCTACTCGGCCAGCTCTATACGGCAAGCCTTCAACGACGCGCTGGAACTGGCCCGATTCACCCATCTGGAATCCGCCCGTGGCCGCAGCCACCCGATCGCCGATACGCTGCGCGTCAAACACGGCATTGCCGATTTACGGGGCGAATCGGCGGCAATGCACGCGGTGCGGCAATCGGTTTTTCTGTTCGCCAAGTCGACGGCAACCGTATTGATACAGGGAGAAACAGGTACCGGCAAGGAACTGGCCGCACAGGCCATCCATAGCGAAAGTCCGCGTGCGCGGCAAGCGTTCGTCGCGATCAATTGCGGGGCGGTCGCCGAATCGCTACTGGAATCGGAACTATTCGGCTATGAAGAAGGCGCGTTCACCGGTTCACGCCGCGGCGGTCACGCGGGCTTATTTGAAGCCGCGCATCGCGGCACCTTGTTCCTTGATGAAATCGGGGAAATGCCGCTCGCCTTGCAGACACGGCTGCTACGCGTGCTGGAGGAACGCGAAGTGGTACGAGTCGGCGGCACCCGCCCGATTCCAGTTGATGTCAGGATCATCGGCGCCAGCCACTGCGACCTGGACGCGCGGGTGCGGGCCGGTCAATTTCGGCCGGATCTTTTTTACCGGCTAAGCGTATTGCGATTAAACCTGCCGCCATTACGCGACCGTGCGGAAGATTGGGTGCCGCTGGCGGAGTGGTATCTGAAGAACGCACTCGCCTCGCTCGGTGTGCGGCCGCACGCCAATTTGCACGCGGAAGTTTTGGCTTGCGCACCGCTGTTCGGCAGCTACGCGTGGGAAGGAAATGTCAGGGAAATGCGTAACCTGATGGAACGCCTCGCTTTGTTCCTGGCGGCCGAACCGTTGCAAGCCTTATCGCCCACTTTCGTACTGGCGATTGCACCGGAACTCAAGCAGGCAATAGAGCGCGACACTATTCCATCAACCACTCAACAGCCAGAAAATGCAGCGCGCGAAAGCTACGCTCAAGTGCTGGCGCGCTTTAACGGAAACCGGCAAGCGGCGGCAAGCCACCTTGGCATTAGCCGCACTACCTTATGGCGTAAACTTCAACACGAATAACGGCTGACGTACCGCCTGATAGGTATCGACCACCATTTTTTCGGTCATCGAGTTGACCGCTTATCACTGGCCTCAGCCACAATAGGCTGCAACGCCGGGATCAAGGACTTCAGCAGTTGCACGGTCAGCGCACTGGTGAATACATAATCGGCAGCATAGGGTTCATGGACATACGCGGTGACGGTGCCGAAAAACCTGTCGCCGATCAAAAATACGAACGTCGCCGATCGATTCACGGCGCGCGACTCGATCAATCTGCCGCCCGGCGCATAGGTTTCAAAACGCTGATCGCCGGTTCCGGTTTTTCCGCCAATCTCAATAGCAACGCCGTCTTTCTGTGTAAATCCATTCTTCAAGCGGACGCCAGTTCCGCCTTGCACCACGTCGATCAGCGAGCGGCGCACTATCTCGGTCACTTCCTCGGGCAACACTCGCTTTCCAGCGGCAGCCGTATGAACGAAGTGGGTCTCATAAGGAGTGCCTTGCGCAAACTGCATGCTTTGCAATTTCTTGACCGGCATCAAGACACCTTTATTGACAATGATCCCCATCAATTCAGCGAGTGAAGCGGGGCGGTCGCCGGATGCACCCAGTGCGGTGGCGTACGAAGGCGTCAACGCTTCAAACGGATAACCTACATGACGCCAATTGACCGCGATCTCCTGAAACGCCTCCAGCTCAAGCATCTGATGGATGCGCGACTCCTGGGTTTTTTTATTGTGCGTCTTGAACAGCCACTCGTAGACCTCCTGCCGCTGATCGCGGCTGGCTTCCAATACTTGGGCCAGCGTCGCCTTGGGGTTGTGACGCAAATAACCGACCAGCCATAGCTCCAACGGATGAATGCCGGCCAGGTAGCCGCGATCGTTCAGGGAAAATTTATCAACGCCAAATTTGTCATACAAGGTTTGCAGGGTTTGCTCGCTCAATTCCGCCTCTGGCAATTGCCCGTGCATAAAGGCGGCGAAATGCTGTAGATCCGCGCCTGGCTCCAAACTGCGGAACAATATGGTCAAGCGCTTCGGACGCGCGCGCACGCCGTCGTCAATCAGCGTTTGCT
>PKWO01000152.1 GCA_003132085.1 Oxalobacteraceae bacterium
ACGAACGACTGGTCGATCTTGAGCTTGTAGACCTTGAATCGCTTGAGGTAGCTGAGCGAAGAATAACCGGTGCCGAAATCGTCAATCGAGAGCGCAAATCCTGCCGCTTTCAGGGCTCCCATGACCTCGATTGCCCGCTCGACGTTGCCGATCAGGCCGCTTTCCGTCAGTTCCAGCTCAAGACACGCCGGCGTCAGGCCGGCCGCGCGCACGATCTCCACAATATTCTCGGCGATGTCAGCCTCTTCAAGCTGTTGGGCAGCGAGATTGACGGCGAGCCGGCCGGGGAAGTGCAGCGCAGACTCCTGCCATGCCTTCATCTGGCGGCAAGCTTCCCGCAACACCCACTTGCCGAGCGCTCCCATCATGCCGCGCGCTTCGGCAATCGGGATGAATTCCGCCGGGCTTATCCAGCCCCGTTCGGGATCGTTCCAACGCAGCAAAGCCTCGGCGCCGCTGAGGGCGCGCGTATCCAGATGAATCTTGGGTTGGTAATACAGTTCCAATTTCCCAGCCTTCATCGCGCGGCTTAAATTCTCGGCTATCTGCATTCGCTCGGCCAGTCCCGCGCTCATCTCCGGCTGATAGACGAGATATCCGTAACCTAGTGCCTTGGCGCGATACATGGCGATGTCGGCTCGCTTGAGCATATCTTCGCTGGTGACGCCGTCCTCCGGATAAAAGGCGATGCCGATACTTACTCCAACGGAAAAAGTATGGCCATTTGTCGCGACCGGCTCGGCAAGCGCCTGTTGCAAGCGCTCGGCGATCAGCGTTGCCGCCATTTTGTCGGTCGCCTCGGCGATGACGACGAACTCGTCGCCGGCCAGCCGGGCCAGTGTTTCTTCGCCCCGCAAGGTTGTCTGAAAGCGCCGCGCAACTTCGATCAGCACTTGGTCGCCGACCGCATGGCCCTGCGTATCGTTGATTTCTTTGAAGCGGTTGAGGTCGATGAACAGAATCGCCAGCCCCAGCGCATGACGCGCGGCATTGGCCAGAGCCTGCTTCATGCGATCCATGCACAGCGTCCGGTTCGGCAGGCCGGTCATGGTGTCGTATAACGCAAGACGGCGGATTTTTTCCTCCGCCTCCTTGCGTTCCGTGATATCCGTCACCGAACCGGCCGCCCGCAGCGCGGTTCCGTCGGAGGCGCGCATGGTCGTTCCGTGGGCGCTGAACCATCGATATTCGCCGTTGCGGCATCGCAGCCGATACGTTACGTCATAAGGAGTGCGGCCTGAGCGATCGTTTATGTGGGCGTCGAATGCTGCCAGCGTCGGCGCCGCGTCATCCGGGTGCAGCCAGGAGGTCCAACTGCCGAGCACATTTGGAAAGTCGCCCTCGTCGTGAAATCCGAGTATGCTGCGGAGCCGATCGGACCACCAGATCGGACTGCTGGCATCCGTCTGATCAATCTGACTGATCTCCATGTCCCACAAGCCGTCGGTGGTTGCCTTCCGTATTAAATCGAAGCGTGCTTCCAGCCGCGCGTTCTCTTGGCGGCTTGCTGCCAATGCCGCTTCCGCGCGCCGTCTGCTGACGCGAAAGTGATAGTTTCTGTTGGATTTTCGTACCGCGCGAGGCAGGTCGTTTTTTGAGTAATCTGAAAACCACGATGGTTCTTCGTTCTTTTCATTGTTGTCAGCCGTTCGGCGCGGGCCGCCACTCTGGTTCCGCGTGCGAGGGACTACAGGTTTGACATGCGCCTGACCGGCGCCGCAATGCCGTGTCGGCCCATTATGCATGGTTTCTTTCCAGCATGGGTTGAAGTTCGGATTTATCACGCGTCGCGCGCATTGATGCACGCGACGGCCGTCTCTGTTCTGTCATCGGGTTGTCATGTTGCCGTGCGACAATAATAGCAATCAGGTGCTCTGCACAGTCTTTGCAGCGCACCGAACCAGGGTAGTCGTCTAAGTCCATTCCCATTGCATGTAGCGGAGATTTACGCAAAATGAGCATTCGTCACCGCATTACACTTTTAGTCATATTGACGTTCCTTGCGATCTCGTCGATCGGCGGCTACGCGGTTTTTCAATCGCGCAAGAGTGCCACCGATGTAAAGGCCGTGACCGAAGGGGTTGTGCCAAGCGCCCTCGCTTCCGCCGATTTGGTGTCGCAGCTCAAGGACGTGCAACTGGCGATGATGACGATGGTGTACGCGCCGGACGACAACATCGCGGCGCAGGCTAACGAAAAATTGACCGCGAAGAAGAAGCTGCTGCAGGATGCCATCGATCTGCAATCCAGGCATGCCGACAGTACCGCGCAACGTGGCCTGGTGGAACAGGCCAAGGAAAGCCTGGATAACTACTTTGCGGCCATTGATGAGACGGTGAAGAGTAAAGTCGCCGGCCGGACGGAGCTTGCGCAGGCATCCTTTTTTGGGAATGTCGTTCAGTACCAGCTCGAACTGGAGCAGATTGTCGAGACGCTGCGGGTTGAGAAAAATCGGAGCAAGGACAGCGCAATTGCCGCCCTGAATGAGAATCTGGCGACCACCACAACCGCGATCTCGGTCGTTACGGCCTTCGCCGTCATTTTCTTGACTGCGATCGGCATCCTTCTGTACCGCGCAATCATCGGTCCGATCAGCCGCATGCAAATGATGATGACCGAAATCGCCGCCAGTCAGGACTTCACGCGCCGGGTGCCGGTCGATCGGAAGGATGAAATCGGTCGTTCGATTGTGGCCTTCAACGGCATGATAGAAAAGATTCAGGAAAGCTCGATTCAACTCAAGCAAAAGACCGCCGACATCCAGACCATGCTGCAACACATTCCGCAAGGTATTTTGACGGTAGTGCAAGGCAATAAGATTCATCCCGAATACTCGGCCTACCTCGAAACGGTGTTCGAGACCGACGACATTGTCGGGCGTGATTTGATGGACCTTGTTTTCGCGGAGACCAATCTCGGCGCGGACATCCTTTCGCAGGTGGATGCCGTCGGTAGCGCGTGCATCGGCGAAGACGTGATGAACTTCTCGTTCAATGAGCACCTGATGGTCGGCGAGATTGAAAAGACGATGCCCGACGGCCGCGTGAAAATCCTCGATCTGAGCTGGTCTCCGATTACCGATGACGCCGGCATCACCGTGCGGCTGATGCTTTGCGTGCGCGACGTCACCGAGCTGCGCCAGCTAGCCGCCGAAGCCAATGAACAGAAGCGCGAATTGGAGATCATCGGCGAAATTCTTGCGGTCAGCCAAGAGAAGTTCCACGAGTTCATTGTCGGCTCGTTCAAGTTCATCGACGAAAACGAAATGCTCATTCGCCAGCACACGGAGTCGAACGATTTCGCCATCGCGAAGCTGTTCCGCAATATGCACACCGTCAAGGGCAACAGCCGCACTTACGGCCTGCTGCATCTAGCCAATATCGTGCATGAAGCCGAGCAGNNAAATCAACGAAGTCAGCCTGGGCCGCAAGGGGCCGGGCCGCCGGGGCGGCGTCGAGCGCTACTTGATGGTCGACAAGATACACATCCAAGAGAGCCTGCATCGCCTGGAAACAGTGAATACCGCCAATCTTCGCGAACTGATCTCGGTGCGCGACGCGGTCCGCAAGACACTGCGTCTGCTTGGGACCGAGCGGATCGGCGAGACGCTGGCGGGCGTGCTCGAATCGATGCCTTCGCTGGCAAATGAGCTCGGCAAGGAAGCGCCGATCGTCATCATCGAAGACAACGGCTACGTCGTGCACAACCAAGCCGGCGGCATGCTGAAGAATGTGTTCATGCACCTGATCCGCAACACGATGGACCACGGCCTCGAAACGCCGAAAGTGCGCGTTGCGAAGGGCAAGCCGGCGGCCGGCACGATCCGCCTTCGGATGGGAGTCGACGATGGCATGCTTCGGATCACGCTCAGCGACGACGGCCGCGGCTTGGCTCTGGCCCGTATCCGCAAGATCGCCATCGAAAAGGGCGTCAGCGGCGCCGAAGGCGAAATGGGCGACGAACAGATCGCGCGCCTGATCTTGCGCCCCGGCTTCTCGACTGCCGACAGGGTCACCGAAGTGTCGGGGCGAGGCGTCGGCATGGATGCGGTGCAGGACTTCGTCCAGCGCGAGGGCGGAAAAATTGAAATCCAATTTACCGATAATGCCGCCGGCGCAGATTTTCGTCAATTCGACATTACCGTGTTCCTGCCGGATAGCTTCGCCGTGGAAGTCGACGGCGGCGATGCGCATCTTACGGCGTCCGCCAACCAGCAATTGCCGGCGCCGATTGTCGCTAGCGTGCGCGGAAATGATGGACCGGACTCCGACAGCGCGGATTTTCAGGCGGCCTGAACCATCTTGATGCCGACCGACTTCTGATCCGGATTGTTTTCGTTCTTCCAGATCAGGTTTGCGGTTTTCGGTGCTTCGGTCATAGGCCGTTTCACTGGTTTTGCGCATTGGCGATAACACCGCAGCGCTCTAGCGATTTGCAGCACACAACAAATAATTTACCTACGATGGCTTATTCAATTATCTTCTTTTTGCTGGGAATCCTTTGCTCGGCAGCGGTTATAGGGTGGCAGGCAATTCGGCAAAAAAAAGCCATGTCGAAGATGATTAGCATCGAACAGGCAGAGGCCGCCGAACAGGATCTGCAACGGATAATTCAAGAACTGCAGCACGAAATCGAACAACAGCAGCACTTGCTTGAGCAGCAGCAGAATGCCGGCCATGCCGAGATTCATCGGCTGGAAAAAGACCACGAACAATTGGTCCGCCAGCTCGCCGATAAAAACTCGGAAACCAACGCCAACGCGTTGCAGAGTTGTGATTTTCTGGCGGACACGATTGATAGGCTGCTCGGTTTGATCAAAACCTTTGAGCGCTGGCACGCCGATATGAATGTGCTCATCACGCACAATCGGGAGATGCACAACAAGAACGATGAGTTCGCGTCGATTGTGAAGCAGGTGGTCATTGTCGCCCTCAACGCCTCGATCGAGGCAGCCAGAGCAGGTGAACATGGGCGCGGGTTTGCCATAGTCGCCAACGAGGTGAGAAGCCTGGCCAATCGCGCTGAAAAGCTGTCGCTGGACTATCGCAGCAATCTCTATGAGAACGACTTGATCACGACCACCACATTTCAGGACTTGCAGGCGGGCGGCAAGATGATCATTGGTGCGGTCATCGGTCTGGACCTCACCAATAAAAAGACTAAAGCAGCACTCACTGCCTAAGCGACGATAGCCATGATCAGCAATCAAGCGCGAGACGGTTTCGACCATTTCCTCAAGCAGGCGATCAAAGCCAGCCTGGTTGCGTCGCCGGAGGACGCCTGCGAGGTCGCCGTTCTTGCCGACCTGTCCGACATCAAAGAAACCAAGATGGTTGCCTTGACCGTCTCATCGTATTTATTTCGATTGATGGTGTTGATCTATTTCACGCCGGACAGCGCGACAAAGGAATACTTTGCCGGAATCAACAACATGCAGGCATCCGAGATGAGCGAACAATCGTTCCATGACGCTGTCGCCGAATACGGGAATATTTGCTGCGGCATATTGAATCGCGATTTAGGCCAGTTCTTTCCGCATATCGGCATGTCGACACCGAATATCATCGACAGAAATTGCTCGTCTTACTTGAATGTGTTGGGTTGCGGTCATATTCAGCACTTCAAGGCCACCGTCAACAACAACGCTCAGTTTCACGTCAGCCTCTGCGTGTCCGATTACGCGGATCTGGATTTTGTTGTGAAAGCCGATGAAGAGAGCGTCAATACCGGAGAGCTGGAGCTCTTTTGAAAGCTGAACCCGGATTTGAAAGATCGGAAATGGATGCGCAGGCGGAACCGGCGGGCAACGTGCGTCGCATAAGACAAAGAGGTTCTTTTGCCGATAATTTGTCGGCTGCTTGTTTTCAATCTACAGCGTTCGCCGGATGATATTAAAAAGAGCCGGGCGTCGGTCGAAGCCCGGTTCGCGTCGGGTGAATTGACATTATTTTAGTTACTTTCAGAGGTTTTCATGGCACAAATTCTAGTAGTTGATGACTCTAGCACCGTCCGTAACGAGGTCGGCGATTTTCTGAAGAAAAATGGTCTGGATGTAACATTGGCCGTTGACGGCTGCGACGGGCTGATAAAACTCAAGGGCGACACGCGCATCAAACTCGTCGTCTGCGACGTGAACATGCCGAACATGGATGGCCTGACAATGGCCGAAAAAGTCCGCAGCGAATTGAACAATAGCGCGGTGAACATCATCATGCTGACGACGGAGAACTCGCCGATCATGAAGGAGCGCGGCAAGGCCGCCGGCATCAAGGGCTGGATCGTCAAGCCGTTCAAGGGAGAGGCCGTGCTGGCGACCTTCAAGAAGCTCGTCGGAGCCTGACCCGGCTGCAGTCTGCAACCGATAAACGCGACGTGGATGCACCGAAAATGATTTATTTTTTCGGCCGCATCGCGTTAAGCGCGGTCAATAAGCGATCCATTTAAGCGATCCATTTAAGCGATCCATTTAAGCGATCCATTTTTGACGTACGTCAAACAGACGCAGCAAGCTGTTGTTAAAATTGTCATTCTAGACCCGGCGGGCAATCCATGCGGAAGCAGGCGGGTTTGAAGGGAAAATTTGACTATGACAGCGCACGCAGTGCCTTCCGCCCTGATTGAGCTGGCACAGCTCGACAACGAGCGTGTTCTGCAACAGCTCGGCAGTGCGGCGGCTGGTTTGTCCGAAGACGATGCCGAAGCCAGGCTGCAAAAATACGGTCAGAATACGGTCGCGCATGAGGCGCGTCAGAGCATTGCCATGCAATTGCTGGGGCGCGTACGCAATCCTCTCAATCTGTTGCTGCTGACTCTCGCGGGCGTGTCGTTTGCCATGGGTGACCATGTGGCGGCGGTTATTATTTTCATCATGGTGGTACTGAGCATCTCGCTGGCCTTCATGCAGGAACATCGTTCCAACAAGGCCGCCGAAAAATTGCGGGCGATGGTCCATACCACGGCCACGGTATTGCGCAACGCAGGCACCAATGCCGCGGCGACAGCGCAGGCCGCCGCCGCACCGACATCGCCCGATTCATCCGGTTCCAACATGCGGGAGATCCCGATTCACCTGCTGGTGCCGGGCGACGTCGTGCATCTGTCGGCGGGCGACATGATACCGGCCGATCTCAGACTTCTTTCCGCCAAAGACCTGTTTGTGAACCAAGCCCCGCTCACCGGTGAAGCGATGCCGGTCGAGAAATTCGCCGGCGCGGCAGGCAACGAGATCAAAGATCCGCTGCAGTTGCACAATCTGTGCTTTATGGGAACCAACGTCATAAGCGGCACCGCGGCGGGCGTGATTGCGCTGACAGGTTCGCGCGCGTATTTCGGCGGACTTGCCGATATTATCGCCGGCGAGCGCGCGCTAACCAGCTTCGATCAGGGTATCGGCAGATTCACCACCCTGATGATGCGGTTTATTTTGGTGATGGCGCCGCTGGTATTTTTGATCAATGGTTTGACGAAGGGCGATTGGGTCGAGGCGCTGTTCTTTGCGGTAGCGGTGGCAGTGGGGCTGACGCCGGAGATGCTGCCGATGATAGTCACCGTCAATCTCGCCAAGGGCGCGCTGGCGATGTCGCGCAAGAAGGTGATCGTCAAGCGCCTGAACTCGATTCAAAACTTTGGCGCGATGGACGTCTTGTGCGCCGATAAGACCGGAACGCTGACCCAGGATCGGATCATCCTGGAGAAGCATGTGGACCTCAAAGGCGAGGAAAGCGAAAAGGTGCTCGAATATGCGTATCTGAACAGTTACTATCAGTCGGGATTGAAGAACTTGCTTGATGTCGCAGTGCTCAAGCATAACGAAGTGCATGTGCGGCTGCAGCCGTCGGACGCCTACAGCAAGATCGACGAAATTCCGTTTGACTTCACGCGTCGGCGCATGTCTGTGGTGGTCGAGGGCCAGGGCCGGCATCTGCTCATCTGCAAAGGGGCGGTGGAGGAAGTGTTCAGTGTTTCCGCAACCGGGGAGGATGCCGGAGCGCGATTCGCTCTTGACGAAAGCCACCTGCGCAAACTGAAGGAAGTAAGCACCGAACTGAACGAAGACGGTCTGCGCGTGATCGCCTTGGCCTATAAGGAAATTCCGCTGGGCCAAAGCACTTATACGGTGAAGGACGAATCCGACCTGGTATTGCTCGGCTATATCGCTTTCCTTGACCCGCCCAAGGAAAGCGCCCAGGAGGCGATCGCGAAACTGGGCGCGCACGGCGTGCAAATCAAAATCCTGACCGGTGACAATGAGGTCGTCACCCGTAACGTCTGCAAGCAAGTAGGCATGCAGGTGGATCGCGTGGTGCTCGGCAGCGAGATCGAGGCTATGTCGGCGCAGCAACTTGCCGAGGCAGCCGAACAGGCATGTGTGTTCGCCAAGCTATCGCCGACCCAGAAGGCGACCGTTATCGATGCGCTGCACAGTAAGGGCCATGTCGTTGGTTTTCTGGGCGACGGCATCAACGACGGGCCGGCGCTGAAAGCGGCAGACGTCGGGATATCGGTGGACACGGCGGTTGATATCGCCAAGGAGTCGGCCGACATCATCTTGCTGGAGAAGAGCCTGCTGGTGCTCGACGACGGCGTGATCGAGGGCAGGAAAGTGTTTGGCAACATCGTCAAGTACATCCGAATGGGAGCGAGTTCCAACTTCGGCAACATGTTCAGTGTGATTGGCGCGAGCGCCTGGCTCCCCTTTTTGCCGATGGCGCCGATTCAGGTGCTTACCAACAATCTTTTGTACGATTTCTCCCAAACAGCCATTCCAACGGACAACGTCGATGAAGAGTATCTGGCGAAGCCGAGAAAATGGGAAATCCGCAATATCGCCCACTTTATGCTTTTTATCGGCCCGATCAGCTCGATCTTCGATTATGCGACCTTTTTCACCATGTACTATCTCTTTAACGCCAATACCGTCGCAACAGCGCCGCTCTTCCAGACCGGGTGGTTCGTCGAATCGCTGCTGTCCCAAACGTTGATCATCCACATCATTCGCACCAGGCGAATTCCGTTCATCGAGAGCCGGGCGAGCGTGCCGTTGATTCTGACGAGCCTGATTATTTGCGGCGTCGGAATGTGGCTGCCATTTTCGCCGTTCGCCCGCGCACTTGGCTTTACGCCGCTGCCGCCGCTCTATTGGCCGATCGTCGCTCTTATGCTGATTACCTACCTGTCCCTCACGCATTTGATGAAAACGTGGTTTCACCGGCGCTTTGGATTGGATTGACGGACGGCGCATCCGGCAAATTGCCGGTCGCATGCGTCGATGTCAGACTTGTGCCGGACGCGCTGTGCCCGTGCGATTGGCGCGTAATGAAAGCAAGCGATAGGTTTGCGAAATCAGTACCAGCGGGTAAGTTACTTGCAGCAGGTCGGCTATCATCCGCCATTCGGCCCTGACGCCCCTCCAGTATCCAAGTTTCTCGGTCTTTCTCGCTTGCGTCACTTGCGGCCAGCGCGTGACCGCAATCGAAAGACCGTGCTCGATGATCAGGCTATTCATGAATACTTCGAGCCCGAAACGCGGAAGTCGACGAATTTCGCTCAGCGCCTCGCTCAAGAGTTCCTTTCTGATGACTCTTTCGCCGGAAACGAAATCCAGACCGATGATGCGGAATATCAATAGGCTATTTTGCCGAAGACTCAAGCTGACGTCGGCCTTGCCCGACAAGACCGGGGCCGCAAGCGCAGTAATGTGTTCGCCGGCAAGACCCCTGAGGTCCGCATCGAGCAGCATCAGGAGATCGCATTGCGCGTTCGCGACGCCGGTTGCCATCGCAAAACTCTTACCGCGATTCACCGGGTAGGAAATGCACTTTACCGATGGAAATCGCTTGACGATCTCGGCAGTGTTGTCGGTCGAGCCGTCGTCCACCACGATCACTTCATGGAGCAGCGGATGCGCAGAGGCGACAGCAAGCACGGCAGCGATGCGCGGCGCTTCATTGAAGGCGCAGATGATGCAGGAGATTCGGACATTGCTTTGCTCTGAGGAACTGCTGGTCATCAAGTATCCCAAGTGTGAGGCCGACCGTCGGCGCCAGCGCGATGCCGACCCACGCTGCCGATTTTATCCGCCCCATGCTCAATCGCCGCAGAAAGGGTGTTGGCGTATGCTGCCACATATGCATTGATAAAACAATATCATATCGGTTGACATATCCTGTTGGTGGCGCACTATTCAAGTACGCTATTGTTGCATCAACGGATCGCAAGGCCATATCGACTGTGCTGGAAACGCACATTCCTCTTTTTTATTGCAGCGAGTAAACCCATGACCATGAACGGAAACATCCTGATTTACGGTGCCAACGGCTATACGGCTGAGCTCATTATCAAACTGGCGCAGGATGAGGGGGCCAAGCCCATTCTCGCGGGACGTTCGTCCGAGAAGATCGCGCTGCTGGCCGAAAGACTCGGTCTTCCGATGCTGGCCTTCGCGCTGGACGAGCCGGATGTCGCGGCCCAAAATCTTGCCGGCGTTGCGGTAGTGCTCAACTGCGCCGGCCCATTTTCGCGAACCGCCAGACAGATGGCGACGGCGTGCATGAAAGCGGGAGCGCACTACCTGGATATTACCGGCGAGATCGACGTTTTCGAAGCGATAACTGCATTAGGCGCCGAGGCCGAGGCCGCCGGCGTGATGTTGATGCCCGGCACCGGCTTCGACGTCGTGCCGAGCGATTGCCTGGCCGCGCATCTTAAGCGTCGCCTGCCGGACGCCACCTCGTTGACGCTGGCGTTTCAGGCGATTGGGCAACCGTCTCACGGTACCGCCACAACCATGGCGGAGAACCTGCATCTCGGCGGCACCATCCGTCGCGGCGGTAAGCTGACGACGGTCCCGTCCGGTTGGGCCGCGCGCGACATCGACTTCGGCGCAGGGCCGGTCGCTACCATGTCGATTCCTTGGGGCGACGTCGCCACCGCCTGGGTCTCCACGCGGATTCCGGATATTCAAGTGTTCATGGCCGCACCAAAAGCGCTGCGTGTGATGGCGAAACTATCGCGCTATTTCGGCGGGCTCATCGGCTCGAATTTCGTGCAAGCCTTGCTCAAAAGACAGATCGACGCGGCGCCCGCGGGGCCCACTGCCGAACAGCGCAAAAATGGCCGCGCGCATTTGTGGGGGGAGGTATCCAATGCGGCCGGTCAGACCGCCACCGCGCGTCTGGATACTATCGACGGTTATGCGCTGACCGCGCTGACAGCGTGGGACATCGCCAAGCGATGCGCCGCCGGCGAGGCTCAGTCGGGCTTTCGCACACCTTCGATGGTTTTCGGCGCCGACTACATTCTCAACTTTGCGGGCACGACCCGCACCGATTTGCGCTAACGCTTTATCGGGTGTTTCGTTTCGTTAACTGTTGTCCGCCGGCCACGCTCGCGATCACCTCCATGCCAATGATCGAATCAATGCACCCTTTTTTCATGGTAGTCCGCTCGGCGATGAAAAATGCAGGCAGGCATAGTGTGTCCCTGCGCTGCAGCGCGGTCAAGCCGACAGTCGGCATATCGAACCGGTGCGCGAGCCGTTGGTGGCAGGGTTGCGGCGAGAAATAGAAAATCGGAAATGAGACATGCAGGCGACTTTGTCATGCAAAAGGGCGGCGAACTCGATGCAATGGGTGCTCAACGGGTACTTAACGGGTACTTAATGCGAAAAAATCCGGGCGCCCCGGCCTGGCTGTTAGAATAAGCATCTGATCAAGTATCCTGCACAAGGCCGTGCCGATTCATTCGCAAGGCGGATGGGCACCCCGCTGAAAGCGGTTGGCTCGCGATGAAAATTGCGTAAAGCCGGCTTCGATTGCGCAGGTGAAGCTTAATCAGGAATATTCATTCATCAGTGGAGTGCATCATGACAACAACCCCTCAAGTGTCGATACCGGCAACGCTCATTGCGGGAGACGGCATTGGCCCGGAAATTACCGAAGCGACGTTGGCGGTACTCGACGCTTTGGGCGCCCCCTTCGTCTGGGACCCGCAAGTTGCCGGCGCCGCTGGCGTCACGGCCTGCGGCGACCCGCTGCCTCAGGCGTGCATAGACAGCATTCGGCACAACAAACTGGCGCTAAAAGGCCCGTTGGAGACGCCGGTCGGCGGCGGCTACCGCTCGTCCAACGTGCGTCTGCGCGAGGAGTTCAAGCTGTACGCCAACCTGCGTCCGGCGAGCACCATCATCCCCGGC
>PKWO01000056.1 GCA_003132085.1 Oxalobacteraceae bacterium
GGTTCCCCCGCGCGAGCGGGGATAGGCCCCAAAGGCAGCCTCGGCCACAAAGGTGCGGCCTGTTACCTACGGCTCGGTTTTCAGGTAAGCGCGTGGCCAGTTGAAAACTGGGCCAGTCCAACCAAATTTGCTATTGCGCCCCTCATCGATGCCGTGGGACACCACTATGGCCAGAACCGCAGCAGCCTTGAGCGCGCCGGCCAGCCCATCGGCAATAACGACCTCTGGATTGCCGCCCGCGCCCAGGGCTGGCTGCTGGTTACCAACAATGGGCGCGAGTTCCGCCGTGTAGAGGGACTGGCCATTGAAAACTGGGTCTGAAGCCGGGCCATTTCAACCTGGTTTGCTATTTAATTAATAGCTGCTTGCGCATAATGAGAAAGGGCTGGAGCCACGAATGCCGTGCCATCGGCATGTGCAAATCGTCGTGCGGATGATTGACGACCAGCCGCCGCAAGCGGCCTGCTGCGCGCCGCGCTGGAAGGTCAATCGCGATTTTCGTTGGATATCGAACCGAATATGAGCGCCGACACCGTGCGGGCCTGAAATCTCTTGGACATAAATTCAAGTCGGTCTACGATCCGTATATGGATTTTGGTGCAGGCCAGTTTATCTGGCGCTTGTCCGAGGATGATAATGAACATGGATATGTGGCAGCAAGCGATAGCCGGCGCGATGGCCAGGCTGTTGGATTTTAAGAAAATGATATCAATCAGGAGACAAAAGCATGAAAAAAATCGTGATGGTGCTGGGCGGATTTGTGATGGGGCTGGCGGCGGCGACCAGTTACGCGCAAACATTGCGTATCGGCATGCAAGAGGACCCCGATACGCTGGATCCGGCTCGCTCCCGCACCTACGTATCGCGTATCGTCTTTACCTCGCTGTGCGACAAATTGGTCGATATTGATGCCAAGCTGCAATTTGTTCCTCAATTGGCCACTTCGTGGTCCTGGAGCCCCAACAACCAGGTATTGACGTTCAAGCTGCGCAATGACGTCGTATTTCATGACGGCGCGCGGTTTGATGCAGCCGCCGCCAAAGCCAACCTGGACCGGGATCGGACCCTGTCCGAAAGCCAGCGCAAGGGTGAATTGGCATCGGTTCAGCAGGTCGATGCTCCCGATCCCACCACCTTAGTCATTACGGTAAAACAACCCGATGCCACCTTGCTGGCCCAGTTGTCGGATCGCGCCGGCATGATGGTGTCGCCCAAAAGTTTCGCGGGTGCCGATAGCGCGGCTACTGTTGGGCGCCACCCGATTTGTTCAGGTCCGTATAAGTTTGTTGAACGTGTACAAAACGATCGCATCGTCTTGGAGAAATTCGACAAGTATTACGACGCCAAGGATTTCCACTTCCAGAAATTAGTGTTTTTGCCGATCCCGGACACCACCGTACGTTTGCAGAATTTGCGTTCGGGAAACATCGATATCCTGGAGCGTCTGAATCCGACTGACGTTGCGCAAGTCAAGGCCGAACCTACTCTGGTATTGGCGCCGGTCACCGGGCTGGGTTTCCAGCAATTCATGTTCAACGTCGCAAACGGGCCCAAGGCCAAAACCAATCCGTTCAGCAACAAGCTGGTTCGGCAAGCCTTTCAATTGACCATAGATCGGGACGCCATCAACCAGGTCATAGGGGGCGGCATTTTCGTGCCGGCCCAGCAGCCATTTCCGCTGGCCAGCCCCTATCGCAGCGATAAGTTTCCGGTCATCAAGCCCGATATTGCCAAAGCCAAGGCTTTGCTGAAAAAGGCTGGCATGGAAACGGTCAAGGCTGAATTGACCTTTGGCAATAACACGATTGCGTCGTCGACGGCCGAAATGGTGCAGGCCATGACGGCCCAAGCCGGATTCCAGTTAAGCCTGCGACCTATCGAATATGCGGCCATGCTGGCCGAGGATGCCAAAGGCAATTTTCAGGTGGATATGCGGGGATGGTCGGGCCGGGTGGATCCCGACGGAAATATCTATTCATTCGTGACCTGCGGCGGTGCCTTGAATGACAGCAACTACTGCAACCCCGAGGTCGATAAACTGCTTAAGGAAGCTCGTACAGTGCCGGATGTGGCCAAACGTAAGGCCATCTACGATCAGGCTCAGACGATTCTTCAAGATGAGTTGCCCAGCATGTATACCTACTACCAGCCCTGGCCGTTTGTGATGCGTAAGAAAGTTCAGGGCTTTACTCCTTATCCAGACGGCATGATTCGTCTGAAAGGCGTATCGTTCGCGAAAGGCTAAGCACGAATGACGCTAGCACGGTAGGATCTCCTGCATGTTCAAGCTTATTTTGCGCCGCATAATTGTGGCCATACCAACGCTGATATTGGTATCTATGCTGATCTTCAGCTTGCAGAAAATATTGCCGGGCGATCCGGTATTGGCCATGGCGGGTGAAGAACGCGATCCGGCGGTTTTGACTTATCTGCGGGAAAAATACCGGCTTAATGATCCCGTGCCCGTGCAATATCTGGCCTGGATCAAACAGGTGGGGCAAGGGAATCTGGGCGTGTCGCTGCGCACCGATATTCCGGTTGTTACTCTGATCAGGCAAAAATTGCCCGTTACGATTCAACTGGCCACCATGGCCATGATTCTGGCGCTATTCATAGGAATTCCGCTAGGTATCCTGGCTGCGGTAAACAAAGGCACGCGCATTGAATTCGGAGCCAATATGCTGGCCTTGTCCGGGATGTCTATCCCGAACTTCTGGCTGGGCATCCTGTTGATCATGCTGGTTGCCGTCAAGTGGAAATTGCTGCCCGCCTCGGGTTTCGTGCCGCCTACCGATGATCTATGGCTATCGCTTAAAACCATGCTGATGCCCGCGGTCGTGTTGTCGACGGTCATCAGCGCCTATCTGATGCGCCACACACGTTCAGCTATGCTAGAAGCGCTAAGCGCTGATTACGTCCGGACGGCGCGTGCAAAAGGGGCTTCGGAATCGGTGGTGGTATTGCGCCATGCCTTGCGCAATGCCTTGATGCCGATCGTGACTTTAGTGACGATTCTATTCGGCGAGTTGCTGTCAGGAGCCGTACTGACTGAACAGATTTTCGGCATACCGGGATTTGGCAAATTGCTGGTAGATACCGTTTTCAATCGCGATTACGCCGTGGTGCAAGGGGTGGTGTTGTGCATTGCCGTGGGATTTATCACGCTGACTTTAATCGCCGATATTTTGTATGTCTTGGTTAATCCGCGGTTGAGGTATGCATGAGTACACAAGCCGTGAATGCGGGGTTGGGGGCACTTCCGCGCCGCCAGAGCCGCTCCTGGGGTAAATTCAAGCGGAATCGCTCGGCCATGCTGGGAGCCGTAATCGTTTCGTTTTTTGTCCTGGTGGCGGTATGTGCGCCCCTTCTCACTGCCTATGATCCAGTGCAAGTTAGTTTTTCGGCGATACGCAAGGTGCCGTCTGCCGCCCACTGGTTTGGCACCGATGAATTAGGGCGCGATATTTTTAGCCGTATGGTGTTCGGCACGCGCGCCTCGCTCATGGCGGGCATGAGTTCAGTCCTGATTGCCTTGGTGGTGGGCGTGCCGTTTGGCTTATTGGCGGGCTATTTCGGCGGCTGGGCCGATGGTTGTATATCGCGTGTCACTGAAGCCCTGTTTTCGATTCCATTTCTTATCCTCGCTATTGCGCTGGCGGCGTTCCTTGGACCCAGCCTTATCAACGCCATGATTGCCATCGGAGTGTCGGCAGCACCGCTTTTTATACGCCTGACGCGCGGACAAGTGTTGTCCATCAAGAACGAAGATTATGTACAAAGCACGCGATCGCTGGGGGCTTCAAATACGCGCATTGTGGTGCACCACATTTTGCCCAATATTATGCCGGCCTTGATTGTTCAGGCGACCATTCTGATTGCTAGCGCCATTATTGCCGAGGCCAGCTTGTCGTTTCTGGGGCTGGGCTTGCAGCCGCCCAATCCTTCCTGGGGATCCATGTTGAACACCGCAAAAAACTTCATGACGCAAGCGCCATGGATGTCGGTTTTTCCAGGCTCGGCAATTTTCATGGTGGTGTTTGGATTCAATTTATTGGGGGATGGCTTGCGCGATGCGCTGGACCCGCGTCAGGATAGTTAAGAAATGCCGACGATGAACGCAGAACGGGTGATCCAGGTCAAGGGCTTGAGCGTTGCCTTTAAAACGCCCGAACGGACAGTCGACGCCGTGCGCAATGT
>PKWO01000352.1 GCA_003132085.1 Oxalobacteraceae bacterium
CCCCGTAGATTTCAGCCAGGCCGTCGCCCTGCACCTGGATCACTACCTGCGGCAAATCGATCTGTCCCTGCGCATTGAACGCGATCGGCCCGTACAGGCTGTCAAACTTGACGACCGCCAGCGCATCGCGCACCTTCTGCGGATCGGTGCTGCCGGCATCTTCCATGGCCTGCACCAACGCCTCCACGTCGGCCACGCCGGATGCCGCGTGGTAGTCGGGGTCATAACCAAACCTCGCCTTATACTCGTTGGCGAACTGTTGGGCGTCGCCGAACCAGCGGTCTTTCAGGGCCGGGGTCGGCAGCCATGCGGTCATACCGAACGCGTAGTCGGCATCCTTGCCCAGCGCTTTGCGGAAGTCCTCGCTCGGCACTCCCACCGTGAACGAATACAGCTTGGGCGCTACCGCGAGACTCTTGGCCTGGCGCACAAAATTCAGAATCTCGGTTTCGTGGCCGGCCACCAGCACAACCTCGGCGTTATTGCTCTTGATCTGGGACAGCAGCGAGTTGAAGTCGGTGGCGTTGGTGCTGTAGCGCTCATCCATGACGATGTTCAAACCCGCCTGCTTCAATTTCGGCCGCGTGCCGTCGGCCACCGACACGTCGAAGGCATCGTCCGCATACAGCAGGGCGACCGAACGCGGCGCCGGTTTCAGCGACTTGAGCATGTCGACGGTGCTGCCGAAGTAATTGCTCGCCGGCGCCAGCGTGCCGAAAATGTATTTGAATTTGCGCGAAAAAATCTGGTCCGAGGCACCCCCGCCTTGCACCATCGGCACCTTGTATTTTTCCGAAACGGCCGAGTCGGCCAGCGCAAAATTGCTGGCGAACGGGCCCAGCAGAAGATTGACCTTGTCTTGCGACACCAGTTGCGTGTACTGGCGCATGCTCAGATTCACGTCGGACTGGTTGTCATAAAGCTTGAGCGCCAGCTTGTGCGGCTGGCCGCCAATCTTCGCACCGCCCGCCGCGTTGATTTTGTCGATCGCAAATTGATAGGCGTCGCGGTAATAGCGTCCGGTGTTGGCGACCGGCCCGGTCAATTGCACCGAGGCGCCCAGAACGACATCCTGGGCCGGCGGAGCACCTGCGGCAGCAGCCGAAATAAAAACAGTGAGCAGACCAAATACCAGCCGTGTATGACTGAGTGACATGATGTATGCTTTCTTGTAATATTTTGTGGGAATTGCAACCGTTGGCACAGAGATGCAGTCGAGCATACTCCTACGACGAATTGAATGCAAATTCGGCAACGCGGCTCTCAGTTCCCGCCGCGCTAGTCAAACCCGGCGTACCTACGCGACAATGGGCTCTGATGGGCGGATCAAACCCGCGCATATCAGCCGCCAAATAGGCCATATATCGGCTAAGACGTTGTTGTCGGTGTACTTGAAGTGCGATAAAAAGTCGCCCCTGGAGGGCGACCGCAACGGACCGATCGCGTTGATTTTTGACTTTTTCAACAGACTTTCAATAATTCACTTGACCTGATTATCTGCTTTCCAATTTCGCACCGCAGCCAGCGTGTTTTCCACATGCTTGTCGGGTGCCAAGTCAGTGAACGAATAAATAATCTTGCCATTGGGGGCAATAACGTAGGAAGTGCGATTCGCATATTCGGGCTCGACCGCAAGGATTGCATCGTAAGATTTCATGATGCTTTGATCGATATCGGCGGCGACCGGGAATTTGCTTCCGCATTCACTGACTGAAAACTTGTTCAGCGTTTCTATCTTGTCATGTGACACGCCGACTACCGTCGCTCCAAGCGAGCGATACTGGTCGACCGCTTCGGCAAATTCGTGTGCTTCAATCGTGCATCCCTCAGTGAACGCAGCCGGATAAAAATACAGCACAACCGGCCCCTTTTTTAGCGAATCGGCAAGCGAGAACGTGAATTCTTTCCCTCCCAGAGACGCTTGAGTCGTGAAGTTCGGCGCGGAATCTCCGGCGCTGAGGGCGGCATAACTAGGTGCTGAAACTGCAGCAGTCAACATTGCACACGCAAAAAACATTTTCATGATTGGCCTATTATCGTTAATCAGCTTGGGAATGCGTTGGCATCCTTCTGACATTGCGGTCAAATCGACGCTGTTTTCCCAATTTTTTGATTCGCATTATTCGTGACTATTATTCAACGAAAGCCCGAGCGGTTTTATTCCCGGACTCTCATCGACACTGATGCACTGCTATTTAAGATCAATCCTGCCGTATAACCCATGGGCTTCATTGCCGGGGCCGGCCGTAAAAAACAGGGTGTTGCTCGGCTGACTATCTACTCCATTGCCAAATGCCAGTCCCCACAGACCGTCAATCAATATATTTGTGCCGCTGGAAGTGGTGAGCGAGCCTAAAAATTTTCCACTGGTTGGGTCAAACGCATTGATCTTGCCATCGCCGAAATTTCCAACGAGCAGATCGTTGCTGAATGTCCCAAAATTTGCCGGGGCTATCGCGATCCCCCACGGCGCATTCAACGGACCGCCGCTCGCAACCAATTGCTTGACGAGATTTCCGCCGCTATCGAATTGATCGAGAATTCCCATGCCGCTGCCCGCAACTTGGCCTTGCGCTTGCGCGTCCTGCATGGCGAATGTCACGTAAAGTTGATTGCCGATCGCCTGAATTCCATAGGGGGCATAACCGGCAGGCAGCGAAGGGTCCTTGAACCCTCCCGGTACGGACGCCTTGTTGAAATTGGTGTCGAACACATCGACCTTCTTGTTGTGAAAGTCGGTCGCATACAGGTAGTTGACGCCGAGATAGTTGGCGATTGCAGCCCCTTTGTAAACCGTACCGCTGCTTGCTCCATCAAACATGGTGATCGCCGAAGTTGCACTTACCGCAGGTGACCAACCGGAAACGGTTCCTGCTTCACCGACAAAAATGAAGTCGCTAATGCCGGAGAGGCTGCCCTGCTTGACCGTGAAGTCTTGCGTTGCATTGAAAACCAGACCGGTAGGGTCAGCTGCGCCGGCTTGTCCGGCCGGAATGGTAACAATCAGCGATTGTGCGACGCCATTGCCATCGTACAAAGTAGAGAGTGATGTGCCGTTATCGCCAAGCCACACATCGCCCTGCGGATTGAAGGCCAAGCCCCAGGGGTTCTGCAA
>PKWO01000214.1 GCA_003132085.1 Oxalobacteraceae bacterium
TCCAAAAATGGGGGGATTACCGAGTGTCGTTAATGAATCGGTGCAAGTAACGCCGGCATTCCGAATTCCTCCAATTTCGCATTCGACCGTACGAAATAGTCGGACCAGAATTGCTTCAACGCGATAAGTGTCTTTGGGTCACGGTACTGAATTTTCACTTTTTTGCTGCCGTTACCCGGCAAATCCTCTGGAATGAGGCCAGCGCCCATCACAAACACCGAAGCGCCGCCGAAATCGCCAAAGAGGCTATTGGCTTCCACCGCTTTAAGCTCCTTTACGGGGTCTATTTTTCGCACGCTGTTGTTCGCGTAGAAACTTGAAATGGACGAATTTTCCAGCATATCGGACACCACAAGAACGATGCGTCGTGGCGTCTGCGATACTTTGACGATGCGCGACGTCTCTGTGAGACTGCCAATCACATCGGATTTTGCGAGGTCGCTCGAACTTTGCTGGATCGTGTCGCCAATGGCTGCCAATGCGAGCTTAACCCCATATTCTTGCTGCCCCTTCATGCATGCGTCGAAGAGTTTAAGGGCCTTTACACTAATGGAGTCGCGCTCCTTATCTGGAATCGGTTTTTCCAATACACCGGCAGCAACCACATCGAGATAGCGACCCTGGGAAAAGGCGGAAAATCGAAGTATTGTGAACGCAGTCCCCGGTGTTAATACCGAACGTGCTGAATCCGCTAAAGCCTTTTGCAGATATGCATCCAACAGCACTGTCTGGTCGAGTAGAATGAAGAACTGTTGGTCTACCGACGATGCATACGTGGTAATTTTATTGGCGATGTAACAGCTTGGTATCTGGTTTTGTGGGGCCGCCGCCAGACAGCCGAACGACACTGCCCCCAGGAGCGCCGCGACTAGTGCCTTTTTCATCACATCCATCCTCTCAAAACAACTCATCCAGCTCACGGCTTTGCAGTTCCTGGGCCGCACTGCGCTGTTCCTCTTCTTTGCGCACCTTGCGCTCCTTTAGCGCATGTATGACTGAGTCTTTTAACGGCGCATCGAGCGCCAATATGTATTTTTTTGCTGCCTCTTTGTCGTCACCCATCGAGTCGATGGATGACAAGGCTTGCTCCACGGTGATTGGGGCGTTGCTATCGGAAGTCACGACCGGCACTGTGTGAGACGGTGCATAGACGGGCGTGCCCACGCGTGGCTGCCGAACCTCATCCAAATAGTCGTCGAAGGATTTTTTCAACTCAAGACTGACGTTAACGCCGCGCAAACGCTGCTGCAAACTTTGCAGCTTGGCCTGGGCAACGCGAATAACTGGCGCGTAATACGCTTGGTAGTCGTCATAGGTTGAGAATCCATGTGTCCCGGCGTAAGCAGCATTACTTTCTTTGCCGGCGAAGCCCCACTTGTAGCCGGCGGCAATACCGACAATCTGCGTGACGACGAAAATAAATGCCAACATCAAGAACGCCGCCATGCCTTCGTCGTGGATAGCTTTGCCGCTATCTTGTTTGGCTTTTTGATCCGCATCTATTTGCGGCTTCAAGACATCTTGTGGTAACGGCAAATTGCCGCTGGCGAAGGGATTTCCCGTGCTAGCAGACGGCATCGACTGTATGGATGTCCCTTGAGTCGTTTCCTGGATTTGCTCGTTCTCAAGGTGCTTCACACGCATCCACGTCGAAGTGACTGCGATCACCGCAATCACGACAGCAGCGACGATCACCATTACATAGCTGCCCGAGGTGCCCACGCGATTAACGCATTGTGTGTATTCCGCTTGCTTATCGTCGACGGACTGGTCCCCGTTCAACATGATGTTTGTGCTCTTGAATAGTTCCCCCGGTTGGCGAAGTTCCTCCCACTCCTGCTTGCACCGGTTAATTAAATTGGTCCGATAGAGCTGATGCCCGGCGCTGTGTGTAACAAACAACAGAATCACGCAAAGCACTAACACGATGGCAAACATCAGCAGCATACGAGTGTTCTCGCTGCCCTCTGTCGCCATCCATGTGCCGAGAAGGTATGAAAAACCAAGGCCCTCGGCGATGACCAACAAGCCTAGCACAAACACTAGCCATACCGGCAGTGGCGTGCGACCAAGGTCATTGGTTTTGGCAAGGTAGACCAAGCGTTTATGTAGCTCAGTGGGGCCAATGTACTTAATATACTGATTGTAATCGTCGCACAACGTGCGCTCGGCGTTGGTCCATGCTTTGTCTTTCGCATAGCGCGTCGTATCTTTCGAGATGCGCGCCATCTTGCCGATAATGGGAAGCGAATACCAGAAGCTCAACCACCAAAGGTTGATTTGGTATTTGAAGGCAAAATAAATCGCGACCAAAATCGCCAATGACACCATGGCTGCGATGGTATGCATGTATTGATTGAGAACGTCGGACATTATCTACTCCCTTTTATGGTTATTTTGCGATACGAGGATTGAATCCGGCCATATACGTTTGACCCTGCGCGCCATAGTAGAGCCAGGAACCGGTCGCAACACGACCTGAATTCGGAATCACAATATCCATGCAACGCACCGGCCCGTCGACAAACACGCGGTACAACAGCGCGTTCTCGCCCTGATAAGTGTTGACCTCCGGTGTGATCTTGTAATCAGGTTTCAAATTTGGCGACGCGTGCTGCGCGTAGTTCTTGTACAAGAGCAACTCGGGCTTGTGGGCAGGTGAACCGCCATCGCGAAGGACCGCCACATTGATCAATGCGACCAAATGACCGTTGACCGTGTCGGACCACGAAGTGTTGTACAGATTCGGCATGTATTCCGCCGTGCTGATTTCCCTGCCGTCACGTAGTGATTTCACTCCGTTGCCCACGCGTGGGTGATCGTCGCTGCAACTGCGTGACATCGGTGCGTCGGATGCTTGCGCCGACGAGATAAGATTGAACGTGGACCGTTCTCCCACCAAGCGACCTATGTCGATGCTTGGCATCTTAATGCCAACCGGTGCACCGCCGAAGTCAAATGGAGCATTGGGCTTCGGATTCACAGAATGCGCCGATTGAGCAGTGGCTGACGTTGCCGTGGTTGCACCATTGCTATCCCTGTGGGCAGTGACCTTGTCCTTGATAGGTTTCTTGTTGTCAGTCATGGTCGCTGTCGCGGCCGGCGCGTTATTGCCTCTCCCATCTGTGGCGGTCGGGGCGGGATGCCGAGCAGCCGAGTCGGCGACGCGGTAATAGTCGACGCGAGCCTTGCGTGCTGCAAGATATTTTCTGAACGCAGTATCGTCGGTCAAGTCAACGATTTCGACACGCCGATTCTTGGCGCGTCCTTCCTCGGTGCGGTTGTCAGCGATGGGAAGTGTCTCACCTGCGCCTTGGAAATAGATTTGGCTATCCGAGATGCCAGCATCACGGAACAGTTTCGCCACGCTTTTTGCGCGGCGCTCGGACAAATCGGCATTCGACCGCGAACTTCCAGTGTCGTCTGTGTGGCCAACAATCAAAATTCGCTTATTTTTGAGTATCTCGATTGAATGGCGTATGTCCGCCGGAGCGTTGGCCGGCAGCTTTGCGTTTTGCTTTGCGTACGAGTATTCATCAGCGATTTCGGAAAAATAGGCATGGGCGTTGGGTACCAGGTCGTCCGAACCGCTCATGAAGTGACCGCCGTTCTCCTGGTCTTTGAGGGACACTGAGAATCCAAGGTTTTCTTCTTTGTTGGGCTTGGCGGGTTGTGCCTCGCCCGTATTGGCACCCATGGCGGCATCTGGCGCGTCTACCTTGACGTCGACAATCGTCATATCCAATGCGTATTTCTTGGCAATCTTGGACAATTCACATTTTTTGCGGTCCATGTCCGCGCCGATAAGTCCACCGACCAAGGCACCCGCGCCCGCGCCAATGTACTTGCCGGAATTGCTGTTGATCTTGTTACCAACAATAGCGCCGATGAGTGTGCCTGCGACGATGCCAACATTGCGTGCGTTATTGGCGCACGGGTCATCGCTATTGAACGTCTCTTTGAACGAGGGCTGACCGGTTTTTGGGTCCACTGCGCAGCCGTTGGCAATAAGACTGCTTGCCAACACGATGGATACCTTGGACAGCGGAAAACGCTTAGCAAACTGATTCATAGCGAACTCCTGGCGAACGAATGTCGTAATCCGACTGCCCAAGGCGAGCAAATGCACCCGCTGAACGTGTCGGTATGAGGGAGTTGGCTATCTGGTGGCCAGCGCTTTTTCGATTTTCTTATCGGTCTTGTATTGGCTTAACGCATAGACCGACCAGAGAGCGGCAGGCAGCCAGCCGATCAGGGTCAATTGAAGAAGCAGGCAGATGATGCCGGCGAAGGGCCGGCCAATGGAAAAGAACTGCACCCATGGCAAGAAAATTGCCAAAATTAACCGCATGTGACCCCCTTATTGATTTTATTGCCATATTTAGTACTCAATCGCGGGACTGGCGCATCCTGTCAAAATTACAAGTGACAAAATTACGAGTCATGGACACGAGCGCTACATGCTGCGTTGGTCCCTCTTACAGGGAGCATCCGCACAACTTACCACAAAGTAATATTTATTACTATCGGGAGCTGACCCAGGGCAGGGTAATCACATGAAGCTTCGATGAGTACAAAAGAACGCGATTAGACGCCTACAGCGCATGAAAATCAAATTGCAAAGTCATTCATGGTATTTAAACACGGAGATTCTGCATAAATTTTCAGCACAGTAGCTTCATGCGATTGCCCTGGGATCTGACCGGCCCGCACAGCCCAAATGGCTTGCAGCGGGTAACATTCCCCCGCGTCACCACCTTCGCGGGAACGACAGGCGTCCAGGGATTTGCGGTTGTTCATGGCTTTTTCGCGCGTATTTCAAACGGTTCGCGCGTTTCACTGTAAAATCGCGAAAATATATTTTCTGGACTCGTCATGACCGATTCGAGCGACCCAAACGGCGACCTCAGTGAAGTTGCTCCGCATATCAAGGCGCAAATTCTTGCAGAAGCGTTGCCGTACATTCGTAAATTCCATGGCAAAACCATCGTCGTCAAATATGGCGGCAATGCGATGACCGAGGAGCGCTTGAAGCACGGCTTCGCGCGCGATGTGATCCTGTTGAAGCTGGTCGGCATGAATCCTGTCGTCGTGCATGGCGGCGGACCCCAGATCGACAACGCGCTCAAGAAAATCGGCAAGCAGGGTACCTTCATTCAGGGTATGCGGATTACCGATGAAGACACCATGGAAGTGGTCGAGTGGGTATTGGGCGGTGAAGTCCAGCAAGATATCGTCATGTTGATCAACCATTATGGCGGCCAAG
>PKWO01000008.1:0-257 GCA_003132085.1 Oxalobacteraceae bacterium
CAGTATCATGAATTCCTCCCCGCCCCAGCGCGACAGGGAGTCCGACTTGCGCAGCGCCCCGCGGATACAGTCGGCCACGTGCTGCAACACTCGGTCGCCCTCGGCGTGGCCGAAGTTGTCGTTGATCTTCTTGAACCGGTCCAGATCGAGCAGCATCAGCGAAATCGGATGACCGTACCGCTGCGACCGGGCGAGTTCACTTTCCGCCATCTGGTCGAACTGCCGCCGATTCCAGGCGCCGGTCAGCACATCGGTGC
>PKWO01000008.1:266-8809 GCA_003132085.1 Oxalobacteraceae bacterium
GCCACCAGATGATTGAAGCCAAGCAGCAGATCGCCGACTTCGTCGTTGCGTCCAACCGGCAGTTGCGCCAACTCTCGCTTGCCGCTGGCCATGTCGCGCATCGCCCGCGCCGCCACGACCAGCGGCCGCAACACAATCGTGAGAAACGCCGTAACCAGTACAATCATCAACAACAGTATGATCAGGCCGTTCTTCAGCGTGAATTCGCGCAGGACGACGACCGGACGGAACGCTTCTTCGGTTGGCATGCGCGCGACCACGAACCAGCCGGNNTTGCGCGGTCATGCAGCAGATTTACGCCGACCGGCGGCGTCGCCGCGAGCACCATGGATGGGTCGCTGGCGGCGACAAACATCCGGTCCGCCGGCGAAATCAACAGAAATCCACCGCTGGCGCCGACGTGAATTTTTTGCAAGCTATCGAGAAAGCCCGGTGCATCGAGCAGAGAGAATCCGGCCATCACTGCCACCACACGCCCGGACGCATCCAACACCGGCGCCGCCATGGCGATCAGAGGCGCGCCGCTGACGCGCCCGCGCATAGGCTTCCCGACCGCGGGCTTGCCGTTCTGCCTCACTGCGCGAAACCAATCGGCATCTGCATAATCGAGCCGCTCCCGCCCGGGAAGCGCCGGATATTCGCCAATCAAGCCGTGGCCGTCCGCACGCACCACCAGCAAGCCGTCGAACAGCGGGTTGGCGCGCTGCCTGTCCTGCAGCCACGCCGGCAATTTATCAGGCTGCGCGATGACTGAAAGCGGCACGTCGGCCGCCGACTGGACAACCGATGTCAGGCGCGAACGAATGCTGTCATCGATGCCTTGCGCGACATAGGTCGCGATCGACAGCTCTTGTGCGGAGACGAGTTCGGCAATCTGGTCGCGCACGAATGGAATCATGACAAATATGCGCGCAAGCAGGCCGGCAATGACGAGCACCGCCCCGAATTCTATCAATCTGAATTTGATGCTGCTGAAATTTGGCATGTGGCGCTATTATTCCTGTGAGCCTCGGCACTGGTGCGTAGTCATGGCAAATATTTGCGCAAATCCGTCACTATTCATGCTCGCGCACCCGTGTAAGCGCCTCGTCGATCCGCTCGACCGCGACAATCGTCAAGCCCTCGATCTTCTGCTTCGGCGCGTTCGACTTCGGAATCAGCGCAATCGAAAAACCCAGTTTCGCCGCTTCCCGCAAACGTTCCTGGCCGCGCGGCGCCGGCCGAATTTCACCGGCCAGCCCGACTTCGCCGAACACCACTAGTCCGCGCGGCAGCGGCTTGCTGCGCATCGACGAATGGATCGCCAGCAGCACCGCCAAGTCGGCGGCCGGCTCGGTGATCTTGACGCCGCCTACCGCATTGATGAAAACATCCTGGTCGAACGCGGCGATGCCTGCATGCCGGTGCAGCACCGCCAGCAGCATGGCCAGGCGGTTTTGCTCCAGACCGACCGAGAGCCGCCGCGCATTCGGCAAGTGTGAGGTGTCGACCAGCGCCTGAATTTCCACCAGCAATGGCCGCGTCCCTTCCTGCGTTACCATCACGCAGGAGCCGGGCACCGGATTATCGTGCTGCGACAGAAACAGCGCCGACGGGTTGGACACGCCTTTCAAGCCCTTTTCCGTCATCGCGAAAACGCCTAGCTCATTGACCGCGCCGAACCGGTTCTTGATCGCGCGCACCAGGCGAAAGCTGGAATGGCTATCGCCTTCGAAGTACAACACCGTGTCGACGATGTGTTCCAGCACGCGCGGTCCGGCCAGCGCGCCTTCTTTCGTGACATGGCCGACCATGATGATGGTAATCCCGGTTTGCTTGGCCATACGCGTCAATTGCGCTGCGCACTCGCGCACCTGCGCGACCGAACCCGGCGCCGAACTGAGCGCATCCGAATAAACCGTTTGTATCGAATCGATCACCGCAACCTGCGGCTTGTGCTCGGCCAGCGTGCTCAGGATTTTTTCAAGCTGGATTTCCGCCTGCAGCTTCAATTCCCGCGCATCCACCATCAAGCGTTTGGCGCGCAACGCGATTTGCGCCCCGGATTCTTCGCCGCTGACATAAAGAACCTTCTTCTCGCGCGACATATTCGCCAACGCCTGCAACAACAAGGTCGATTTGCCTATGCCAGGGTCGCCGCCTATCAGGACCACCCCGCCGGCCACCAATCCGCCGCCGAGAACCCGGTCGAACTCTTCAATGCCGGTGCCGAATCGCGGCACATCGATGGCGTCGATATCCGCCAGGCTGAGTACCGGCGCCGTTTGCGCCAAGCCTTGGTATTGCGTGGAAAAACGGTTGCCGGGCGCCTCGATGATGGTTTCCACCAGGGTATTCCACTGGCCGCAGGCCGGGCATTGCCCCGCCCATTTATTCGATATACCGCCGCATTCGGTACAGGTGTAGTTGGTTTTCGCTTTTGCCATCGTTAAGTTGCTGTCCGTGCTTCGACTATCCGCACGCGCGGCGCCACCGCGCACATCAGTTCGTAACCCAGCGTGCCGGCGGCATGCGCCACCGCGTCGATCGGCAAGCCGTCGCCCCACAAGGTCACCTTGCTGCCTATCCGCGCGTTCGGAATCGGGCTCAAATCGACGGTAATCATGTCCATCGACACCTGCCCGACTATCCGGGTCATGACGCCGTCAACCAGAATCGGCGTCCCGCCCGGCGCGTGACGCGGATAACCGTCGGCATAGCCGCAGGCCACCACGCCGATTTTCATCGGGTGCATCGCGACGAAGCGGCTGCCGTAGCCGACCGCGTCGGCAGCGACAATGTCTTGCACGCCGATAATTTCACTGGCGAGCGTCATCGCCGGCAATAAACCGAACTCGGCTGCCGTCCCGCCGCCAGGCGTGCCGCCGTAAAGCATGATGCCGGGGCGCACCCAGTCGGTGGCTATTTCGGGGTGCAGCAAGTCTGCCGCGGAATTCGATAAACTGCGTTCCCCCGCCAAACCGGCGCTGCCGTCTTGAAAACGCCTGACCTGCTCGGTGAGCGAGATCTGCGGATGATCGTCACACTCGGCATTGGCAAAATGGGTGATCAGGCTGATGTTCCGCACGTTACCCATCGCACGCAAGCGCGCATATGCGGCCCGAAACGCCGACGGCACGAACCCCAGGCGATTCATGCCGCTATTCATTTTTAAATGCACGTCAAGCGGAGCGTCCAGTTTGGCCTGCTCCAGCATTGTCATCTGCTCGTTGCAGTGAATGGCGGTTTGCACCCGATGCTGCGCCAGCAACGCCACATCTTCCGCGTGAAAAAAACCCTCAAGCAACAGGATCGGTTTTTGCCACCCCAGTTCGCGCAGGCGCACCGCGCCATCCAGTTCGATCAATCCCAAACCGTCGGCAGCGGCAAATCCCCGGACCGCGTGCGCCAAACCATGGCCATAGCCATTTGCCTTCACAATTGCCCATACTTTTGCGGCCGGTGCATGCTGTTTGGCGATAGCAAGATTATGCTGCATTGCAGCGATATCAATGGTGGCGATCAGCGGTCTGGGCATAACGATATTCTTGCATCCCTCATAATTGTAAGGCAACCGATGCCATTCTACCGGAGCATGGACGGCGGTTGACGCCAAATCACCTATTTCCTGACATTTTCATGGTATAAAGCAAGCCGGAGATATATTCGGTTAACATTAAAATGCGGATGAATCGCGGTTTTTATACCATCATGGCGGCGCAGTTTTTTTCGTCGCTTGCGGACAATGCACTTCTTATAGCTTGTATAGCATTATTGGCCGTGTTGAAGTCGCCAGCCTGGATGACGCCGCTGCTGAAACTATTTTTTGTGTTGTCCTATGTGTTGCTGGCGGCGTTTGTCGGCGCTTTTGCCGATGCGTTCCCGAAGGGACGCGTAATGTTCGTCACCAACCTGATCAAGATTTTCGGTTGCAGCCTGATGTTTTTCAACGTCCATCCGCTATTCGCCTATGCGGTGGTCGGCTTCGGCGCGGCCGCATACTCGCCTGCCAAGTACGGCATTCTGACCGAGTTGCTGCCGGCGGAAAAATTGGTTGCCGCCAATGGCTGGATCGAAGGGCTGACGGTTTCGTCGATTATTTTCGGCACCATGCTGGGCGGCGCGCTGGTCAATCCGGAAGTGACGGCAATGCTGCTGAAGTTCAGTTTCCCAGCGATCCCGGCCGGCATCGACGCCGCCAGCGACGCCGCCTTGTTCGTGATCGTGGGCGCGTATGTCATTGCCGCAATCTTCAACCTGAAGATACCGGACACCTGCGCGCGTTATCGGAAGCAGGCGCACAGCCCGATCAAACTGATTACCGATTTTGCCGAGTGCACCGTCACCTTGTGGAAAGACAAGCTGGGCCAGATTTCACTGTCGGTCACCACATTGTTCTGGGGCGCCGGCGTGACCCTGCAATTCATCGTGCTGAAGTGGGCGGAAAAATCCCTGCACATGCCGCTTGACAAGGCGGCAATTTTGCAAGGCGTGGTGGCTGTGGGCGTAGCGCTCGGCGCAACGGCAGCCGCGCATTTCGTGCCGTTGAAACGATCGTTGTCGGTGATGCCGATGGGCGTCATCATGGGCCTCGTGGTCATGTCGATGACACTGGTGCATTCGGTCTGGATCGCATATCCGCTGCTGGTGCTGATCGGTGCGTTGTCGGGCTATTTTGTGGTGCCGATGAACGCGCTGCTGCAGCATCGCGGCTATGTGCTGATGAGCGCCGGCCACTCGATTGCCGTACAAAATTTCAATGAAAACATGTCGGTGCTGACGATGCTTGTCCTATATGCCGGCATGGTTAAACTGAACTTGAACGTCAATTACGTGATCGTCCTGTTCGGCGTGTTCGTCGCCGGCATGATGTTGGTCGTGATGCGCTGGCATGCGGCGAATCAGCGGCAGTTCGATACGGTGGCGTTGATCGGCGAGCATCGGCACTGACTGATTAGCGCCCCTGCACGCGCTCCCGCGCCCGGCCGCGCCAATCGTTGGGAACGATGAACCCGCGCCCAGTCTCCACCGCAACATCGCGGTCCTGCACCTGCACCCGCATCACCGCCACCAGCAACGGCAACGTATCCGTCGCAAAATGCGCGTTCAGCGTCTCTCGCAAATCCAGCCTGCCGATGCAGGCGTCGGATGCCGCCCGCGCCGGCGCCAACCAGCTCAAGCGCGGCAAAATCAGGTAACGCTCGCCCGGCAAATACTCCGCCTCGGCCAACGTGGCCCAGAATCCGCGGCAATGCGCTGCAGAAACGCCTAGCGACAATGCGGGTTGCGGTTGCCCCAGCGGATAAAAAAGCCAGCCCTTGATCAACGCCTGCGCGGAATCGACCGTCTGCGGCAAATGAACCTGGGCGGCCGGATGACTGGACAAAGACAGTTGTCGATCCAGTATCTTGCGCATTTTTGCGCCCAGCGTATCGGCTAGATTGGGCCCCACCAGATAATCGGCATCGCGGCCCGCGCCGCTCGATTCCAACAGATAAAACTTGGTGGCAAATTCCCAATGCAGCAACGCGCGGCGGCCGTCCGCTTGCAACGGCGCACCGCGCCACAACAGAAAATCGAACTCGCCGACGGTGTCGTTCTTGCCGGCGCGCACCTGCACGCCATGCGCGCATAGAATGCCTTGATGCCGGAAGAAAAATGCCATCAGCCGCTCCGCATAGCGGCCCAGGCGGTTGGACGGATGCGCATCGATGGTGGCAAGCAGCGGCGCCGGGTCGCGATCCAATTCGAGCAGCCACGCATCGATTTCGGTTCCCTGGTGATCGAACAGCGTCGCGATGCGCCCTTGCCATTGCGCAGCCAGCGGGTCAAGCAAATCCGGCGCATCCAGCAACCAGGCCAAAGCCCGCACATGCGAGTCGGTCAGGTGTCCGCGACGGCGTTGGAATTCGGCCTGAAAATTATCCGCCGGCATGCGCGTACGTCTGCATCGCCAGGCACAGATCGGCCCAGGTCTTGCGCTTGTCGGCCGGGGTACGCAGCAGGTAGGCGGGATGATAGGTAACAATCAGCGGCAGACCCGCATAACGGTGCACGCTGCCGCGCAGCGTCGCCACCGAGGTATCGGGATCGCGTTTCAGCAGCGACAGCGCCGCAGTTTTGCCAAGCGCCACAATCACCGTCGGCTGGATCAGCGCAATCTGCCGATTCAGGTACGGCATGCAGGCATCGGTTTCGGCGGCAGTCGGCGGCCGGTCCTTGCCCATCGCGTCGGTCGGACGGCACTTGACGATATTCGCGATATAGGCGTTGACGCCGCGCTTCACGCCGATCGCCAGCAACATATTGTCGAGCAATTTCCCTGCCGGCCCGACAAACGGCTCCCCTTTTGCATCCTCGCTGCGGCCCGGCCCTTCGCCGATAAACAGCCATTTTGCCTTCTGGTCGCCGACCCCGAACACCGTGTGCGTGCGCTGTTCGCACAGGCGGCACTTGGTGCATGCTGCCACCGCCGCCTGCAACTGCATCCAGTCCATTTCCGCTACCGCGGGCGCGCATGATGCAGGCGAGGCGTCGGTCCAAGCGGATGGAGCACGCTCGGCCGGGGCGGCCACACGCTGCTCTTCCGCCACCACCGCAGCCACCGCAGCCACTTCGTCGGCTTGACCCATGCTTGCCGCCGCAGTGCGCCGAACCCATAACGGGCCGACCCCTATCTCCTCCAGAAAAGCCGCATGCCGGCCGCTATAAGTCGTCATAACGCCAAGCTCATGACGATGGCGTCTTCGCGGTTGCCGCCGGCAAGTGGATAATATCCTTTGCGAATCCCGATTCCGGCAAAACCGTAACGCTCGTACACCATCACCGCGCGGTCATTCGACGGCCTGACTTCCAGCAGAATCGATTTCATGTCGCGCGCGCGCGCCAGTGCCGCCGCATGCTCCAGCATCAGGCGGCCGATACCCTGCCCCTGCATGCTGCGCCGCACGGCGATATTCAGCAGATGCGCTTCATCCACCGAAAGCATCAGTAAAAAGTACCCCGCCAGCAGCGCCGACGCATCGCGCAGCGTCCAGATTTCGTAACCGCTATACAGCGAGTCAAGGAAATTGCCGTGCGTCCACGGATGCGGATAGACATCGTTTTCAATCGCCATCACCGCAGGCAAATCATCCACCTGCATGCGCGCCAGCGAAAACAGAGGGCTGACGCCGGACTCGAGCGGCGATCTCTGTACCGCGCTCATGCGGCGGCCGCCTCTGCCTTGGCCTTGCGTTCCGCAGTCGTCAGCGCGACCTTGTTGCGCAGGTAAAGCGGCTGCGCATCGCGTGCGGACACTGTCAGCCCCCGAGAAAAAGCGGTGCGCGCCAATTGCGCAACCGATACCGCGTGAGGCGTGATTCCAGACCACGCATGGACCGCCAAGCCGGATTGCTCGAAGGCTGCCGCATATGCCTGGAAACCGTTGCCGCATGCGAGCGCTTCGCCTTGCGGCGCCACCGCTGACGGCGTCGACAGGTTCGGTTCGAGCACCGTTTGCCAGCCGTCGGCATAGCGATATTGCGCCCAATACACTTCGCCCATGCGCGCATCCAGCACCGCCAGCACGTCGGTGGCGCCGCTGGCGGCGTGGCATGCGTGCGCCATCGCCTGCAACGTCCCCACCGGCACCACCGGGAGGTTCAGGCCGAATGCCAGGCCTTGCACAATGCCGCAGGCGGTCCGCACTCCGGTAAACGAGCCGGGGCCGCAACCGAAGGCAATCGCGTCGCATTGCGACAGCGAGATGCCGGCCTCGACCAGCAAACTCTGCACCATTGGCAAGATGGTCTGCGAATGGGTATGCACACCGGACGATTCCCGCATAATCACACGGCTTCCGCACAGCAAAGCGGCAGAGGCGAGTTCGGTAGATGTTTCAATGGCAAGAATCGTAGGCATAACCGTATTTTACCGTGCCGCCCGCTCATCGTGCTCCGCCCTAGCGACAAATTCTGCGATAAACTTGCTCGAATGCTTCGCTTGGGCGGGCAATCCGGCGGCACAGGGTAGAATATCGCATGAACAATCTTACGCTCCAACCCGATAATCAACCCACACTGGCGGAATGGCTGGCAACGGACGTTTGCGTGATTGCCTGCTTGTGCGCGGCCTGGTGCGATACCTGCACTGCATACAAAATCAAGTTTGACGAACTGGCGTCCTTGCACCCGGATCAGCGCTTCGTCTGGATCGATATCGAAGATCGCGCCGATATCGTCGGCGATCTTGACATCACCAACTTCCCGACGCTGTTGATACAGCACGGCGACATCGTCAGTTTCTTCGGCACGGTGCAGCCCGACCTGCGGCTGGCCGACCGATTATTGCGCGCGCAACTGGAAAAAAGCCGCGCCGAGCTGGAGGCGGAGGCAAGCAGCAGCGAAGAGCGCAGAAGTTGGCAGCAGGATTGCAATTTGCGGGTGCGCTTGGCCGACGCGCAAAAAATTTAGCGGCATCAGACTTCCAGCCGCAGCGGCAGGCTCCGCAAACGCTTGCCGGTCAGCGCAAACACCGCGTTCGCCACTGCCGGCGCTATCGGCGGCGTACCGGGCTCACCAATG
>PKWO01000108.1 GCA_003132085.1 Oxalobacteraceae bacterium
GTGGCGTGCTGAACGGCAAGGTCCAACCCGGAAGTACCGTGGCGATCGTAGGCGCCGGGCCGATTGGACTCGCTGCGCTGCTCACCGCCCAGTTCTACTCGCCGGCCGAAATCATCATGATCGATCTGGACGACAACCGTCTTGAAGTGGCGAAACGATTCGGCGCCACCGTAGCCGTCAATAGCGGCGACGGCAAGGCGATGGAAGCGGTCATGAAATTGACCGGCGAGCGCGGCGTCGATACCGCTATCGAGGCGGTGGGTATTCCTGCGACCTTTGAATTATGTCAAAAAATTATTGCGCCGGGCGGCACCATCGCGAACATCGGCGTGCATGGAACCAAGGTGGATCTCCACTTGGAACGGCTGTGGGATCGTAATATCACCATTACGACGCGCTTGGTTGACACCGTCAGCACCCCGATGCTGCTGAATGTTCTGCAGTCCCACAAGCTTGATGCGAAGCTGCTGATTACGCATCGCTTTAAACTCGACGGCGTTCTTGATGCTTATGAAACCTTCGGGCACGCGGCCGACACGCGCGCGCTGAAAGTGATTATCGAGGTTTGAAATGGCCGCAGACTTCCCGCGGAACCGGAGAACGCTTTGCATGCAATGGTACTCAACGAGCCTGGTGGTGACCTTGAATGGACATATATCGCCGATCGGCAACCTGGGCCGGGCGAAATTCGGATAAAAGTGGGCGCCTGTGGAGTATGCCGCACGGATCTGCATGTTCTTGATGGCGAGTTGCCCGACCTGAAGCTGCCGATCATCCCCGGTCACGAAATCGTCGGTCGGATTGATGCGATCGGGGTTGGCGTCAATGGGCTCAGCATAGGCGAGCGTGTCGGCGTTCCGTGGCTCGGCCACACCTGCGGCGTCTGCCCCTATTGCACAAGCCTGCAGGAAAATCTCTGCGATCGCCCGCTCTTCACTGGTTACACGCGTGACGGCGGTTTCGCGACCGCGACAATCGCCGATGCACGCTTTGCGTTTCCGCTCGGCGAGGTCGGCAGTGACGTGGCGCTTGCTCCTTTGCTCTGTGCCGGCTTGATTGGCTGGCGTTCGCTGGGGATTGCGGGAGTTGGCAAAAAGCTGGGGCTTTACGGCTTTGGCGCTGCCGCTCATATCGTGGCGCAGGCCGCGAAGTGGCAGGGGCGATCGGTGTTTGCTTTCACGCGGCCGGGAGATGTTTCCGCCCAGGATTTTGCCCGGAGCCTCGGCGCGACATGGGCGGGCGGGTCCGATGAGATGCCTCCCGAGCCGCTCGATGCCGCGATCATCTACGCGGCCGTGGGCGATCTCGTTCCCCTGGCGTTGAAGGCGGTTCGCAAGGGTGGACGCGTCGTTTGCGCCGGCATCCATATGAGCGACATTCCGAGCTTCCCTTATCGATTGCTATGGGAAGAGCGGCAGCTCGTATCGGTCGCCAATCTCACGCGGCAGGATGGGATCGATTTCCTCAAGCTGGCGCCGGAGATCGGCATCGTCACCGAGACCACATGCTATCCGCTCAACCAAGCCAACCAAGCGCTAGCCGATCTCCGTGCCGGCCGGTTCGAAGGCGCCGCGGTTCTCGTGCCATGAGCCCAATCAGTCCAAAGTGCGGGCATCTGGCAATTACGCTGGCATCATGTATCGATGAACTGAAAGAAGAGCCGAAGGTAGCGAATACGCAGTTTGCTCATGCTATTTCTGATCGACGCAGAAACTGAAGGTGTCTGCGATGTTGCGCGACCTCCCGCCCAATATTGGAAATAATGTTCCAGCCCAGAATGAACAAGGTGAAAGTCTACCGGTTTCTTGATGTACGTCAAGCTCCCAAAAGTTAAGCGCTGTCATATTGTGAGATGGTGACCCTTGCTTATGCGTACTTTATGCGTAGTTTATGCATATTGCCGCCGTGACTCGTCACGTATTAGGGGCCTCTCTGCTGATATTGAATTTCGAATAGGGGCGATATGAAAAACTCGATCCGATTTAAGTTGAACGGCCGGCCGATCACACTTGACGTAGACGATGATCGCACGCTCCTATGGGTGCTGCGCACCGATCTGGGTCTCACCGGCACCAAGTACGGCTGTGGCGAAGGAATATGCGGCGCTTGTACGGTAATAGTCGGCGGCAAGGCCGTGCGTGCGTGCCGGGCGTCGCTCAAGAATGTAGCGGGCAAGGAAGTGGTCACGATAGAAGGCCTGGCCCGCGACGGAAAATTGCACCCGCTGCAGCAGGCATTTATCGATCACGGCGCGTTGCAGTGCGGCTACTGCACCTCCGGGATGCTGCTCGATGCCTACGTCTTCCTCCACGAAAATCCGAATCCTTCGCGTGAAGCCATTGTCGCGCGGATGGAGCGCAACCTGTGCCGTTGCGGAGCCCACCAAAGAATTGTCGAGGCGATTGAATCCGCGTCCCGTCAAATGAGAGCGCAATCGGGAGTCCAATCATGAGCGCTTCTCTCGGAATGAGCCGCCGCAGCTTCTTCAAACTGGCCGGAGGAGGGATTGTCGTATTCGTCGGATTGGGCCCTTTGGAGGTACTCTCGCAGGACGCCAAGCGTCTCTACCCGGAAGATTTTAACGCCTATTTGGTGATCGGCGAAAATGGCCGCGTCACCGTTTTTTCCGGGAAAATCGAGATGGGGCAGGGTGTATTGACTTCACAGGCGCAAATGGTGGCCGAGGAGTTGGACGTTGCGCTGGCGTCGATCGACATGGTGCTGGGCGATACCGAGCTGTGCCCGTACGACATGGGCACGT
>PKWO01000093.1 GCA_003132085.1 Oxalobacteraceae bacterium
GCGTTTGACAAGTCGGCCAAGCTGCTGGGATTAGGCTATCCGGGGGGTCCGGCGATTTCGCGGCTGGCCGAATTCGGCGATCCCGGCGCCTACAAACTACCGCGTCCGATGTTGCACTCGAAAGATCTGAATTTCAGTTTTTCCGGACTAAAAACTGCAGTGTTGACTGTGGTTAAGAATCAACTGACAAATATCTGTGAGCAAGACAAGGCCAATGTGGCGCGCGCGTTTGTCGACGCGATAGTCGAGGTTCTGGTTGCCAAATCAGACACGGCATTAAAACAAACCGGCTTGAAACGCCTGGTGATAGCCGGCGGGGTCGGTGCCAACCAGCAATTGCGTGCGGCGCTTAACGCCGCTGCGGAAAAGAGACGCTTTCGTGTTTTTTACCCGGAGTTGGCGTTCTGCACCGATAACGGTGCAATGATCGCGTTTGCCGGTGCCATGCGCCTGCAAATCAGCCCCGATGCGGCCAAGCGCGATTACGCATTCAATGTGCGGCCGCGCTGGCCGCTCGGCGAGCTAAGCACCGCATAACCGGGCCGCATGCTCGGAACTGGCTGCCGGCGCGCAACCGAATCTCATCATTTCTTGTTGCGGCCAATTCGACTTTCCTTGCCTGCAAGCAGGTTGCTGATATTTTGGCGGTGCCGGTATATCAACAGGCCGCTCATCGCCACCACGGCCAATAGCTGCAGCATCAGACCCGGTTCGTCGAAGCCGAACAGTAGACCGAAGTAAAACGGCGCAAAGAGACCGGCAAGCAACGCAGCCAGCGACGAATAACGAAATGCATACGCCACCACCAGCCAGGTAACCATCGTCGCGACGCCGAGCCAGATATTCAGCCCGAGCATCACGCCCAGAAACGTGGCAACGCCTTTGCCGCCGACGAATTTGAAATACACCGGCCACAAGTGCCCAACGAATACCGCAATCGCAACCAGCGCGACGCCCTTATCTTCGACCCCGTATTGCGGCCCAAGACGGAGCGTCAGCCAAACTGCCAGCCAGCCCTTTGCGCCATCGCCGAGCAACGTCAAGACGGCGGCAGCCTTGTTGCCGCTACGCAGCACATTGGTGGCCCCGGGATTCTTTGAACCGTAGGTGCGCGGATCGGCCAAGCCAAATAATTTACTGACGATCACCGCAAATGAAATCGACCCGATCAGATAGGCGGCAATTCCAAAAAAAATTGTATTCATCCTGTTTGCTTTCTGTTCCGCTCCGGGTTGATTATCGACAACATACTTACTGCCTGTGTAACACTGCGGCGCATGATTGCACCGGTACCAGCGCCACGCTCGCATAAAATTGAATAGCTCATTCTTGCAATGCGCAATTCACCGGGATCGGCTGCAGTATTGCCTGCATTGCCGCAGGGGAAATCCCTACCAAATAGCCGCGCCGCCCGCCATTGATGTATATCTTGTCGAGCGCCAATATGCTTTGCTCAATGTAGACAGGCATTGTTTTCCTGGTGCCAAATGGCGACGTCCCGCCGACCTGGTAGCCGGAATGCCGTGCCGCCACCTCCGGTTTGCAGGGTTCGACCGACTTGCAGGCGATCTGCCGTGCCAGGTTTTTGGTGGAAACCTTGCGGTCGCCATGCATCAATACCACCAAGGGCTTGGCCGCCTCATCCTGCATGATGAGCGTCTTGACCACATGATGTTCGTCCACCCCTAGTTCCCGCGCCGACACTTCGGTGCCGCCGTGTTCTTCATACGCATAACGATGTTCGGAAAAGGTGATGCCGTGCTTGCGCAGGAATTGCGTCGCCGGCGTTTCTGATACGTGATCTTTTTTGCTCATGCGTGGTACTTTAAAAGCGGCAATCAGGAAAACAACGCAAAATCTGGATCACATTATGCCGCAAGAAATCCGCTTTGCAACTTTCAATGTATGCAACCTGGCTTTGCCAGGCACCCAATACGCTAATGACCGGCCGCTCTAATCGGCGGAAGAAACCGTTGCAAATGTGCATCGGACCGCTACCAAATTATTGCGACGCACAAAAATAGCTTGACTTCAGAAAATAAGTGTCTAAAATTGTAATTGTTGCACCGCACCATTTGCGGTCTTCGCAAAATTCCCAACTTGTCGATCCTTAAGGAGAACTTCATGTTTACCAACCCGGAAAAATTCTCGGCCGCTGCCAAGACCAATTTCGAAGCACAAATTGCCGCAATCAGCGCGTTGACCAATCATGCGTTTGAAAGCGTCACAAAATTTGTCGAGCTGAATTTGAACACCGCGAAAGCCTCTTTTGAAGAGTCTTCGGCCGCCGCCAAGCAGTTGCTGACCGCCAAAGACCCGCAAGAATTTTTCGCTCTGACCGCAGCACAAGCCCAACCCAGCGCAGAAAAAGCGATGGCTTATGGCCGTTCACTGGCCGGCATCGCCTCCAGCACACAAGCTGAATTCACCAAAGCTGCCGAAACGCAGATCGCTGAAAACAGCCGCAAAGTGATTGAGCTGGTTGACACAGTCAGCAAAAACGCGCCCGCCGGTTCGGAACACGCACTGGCCTTGGTGAAATCGGCAATCGGCAATGCCAATGCCGGTTACGAGCAATTGAGCAAGACTGCCAAACAAGCGACCGAAGCACTGGAAGCGAACGTAACGAACACGGTAAGTCAGTTTTCGCAAACTGCCACCAAGGCTGCCAGTCGCGCCAAGAAGTAATTTTTACCAGTTGATCTGTACCAAAAAGGGCCGCAATGCGGCCCTTTTCGCGTGTTTAATTCTTCTTGCGACTATTCAGCCGCTGGCGCGAGTGGGGAGTCACTTCTTCTTTTTGGCAAGCTGGGCTTCAAACGCCAAATCCAGTTTGCTGACGCGCCTCGGTATTTGCGGACCGAATCCATCGACAAATCTTACAAACGCGTCCATCGGCAACGCATCGCTTTGCGGCGCCGGTGCCGTAGAACCTGAACCCAGCACCAGGTAAAACATGCCGTCCGCAGTACGCACCATCGAATACGCGCTATTGCCGCTGCGCGTCTTCAGCCTTTCGACTGCCGCAGTAGCTCTGGTTGATCTCATTTCGCATTCCCTTCCTGTAGCGTCCTGGCACTTTCAAAGTGCCGCTGTTTCCCGGTCAGCGGGTCCTTAAACGAAATCGCTCGCGCCAGCAATTGTAAAGGCCGTGATACATCGTCGCCTTTGCACGGNNTGTCCGGATAAAAGCTGTCGTTGAGTATCGGCATTCCCAACGCCGCCATATGCACGCGTAATTGATGCTGCTTGCCGCTGACCGGCCGCAATTGGTAGCGGCCGATCCCGTCTTGCCGGTCCAGCAAGTCGATCCAGGTCCGGGAGTTCGGTTCGCCCGCAACTTCCTGCATGCGAAAGAACGGAGTGCCTTTGACTATGCAACTCGAATAGGTGAGCGGAAACTGCAGGTGCGCCGACACCGGGGCCAGCGCCTCATACACTTTCTCCATTGCCTGTTCCCGAAACAGCGCCCCATAAGCACCCCGGCTGACAGGATTGTGCGACATCAGCACCAGTCCCGCGGTCTCGCGGTCGAGCCGATGCAACGGCACCAAATGTTCCAGCGATAGCTTCTTTTTCAGCCTGACCAGCAGCGTTTCATGCAAAAACCGGCCGCCGGGTATGACCGGCAAGAAATGCGGTTTGTCCGCCACCAGAATATGCTCATCCTGATAAATAACCTGCTCCGCAAACGGGATCGGCGTCTCCCCCACTATTTCTCGGTAGTAAAACATGCACATGCCGCGTCTGACCGGGCTGTCCGGGCGCAGGCGCGCGCCGCTGCCGTCCACCACTTCGCCTTTGGCCATGCGCGCGTTCCAGGTTTCAGCATCGACATCAACGAACCACTCCGCCAAAAACGCCTGCATGTTTTCCCATGAACCGTCCGGTAGCCACAGATGGCTGGGACCGACGCCATCGCGAACGGGCAATGGCGCTTTAAATACGGCTGTTTTCACGCCAGCAGCGCCAGTTGCAACTGGTTGAGGTAGCACCACTCGCCCTCTTCCAAATCCAGCGCATCCAACGTCAACCCTCCGATCGCCGTCCGGCGCAAGGCCGTGCAATGATTGCCGGCCGCTGCCAACATGCGTTTTACCTGATGGTATTTGCCTTGCTCCAGCACAATTTCAAGTTGATGCGCATCAAGACCGCGGCAGGTCAACGCCACCAGCGGCGCCGGTTCATCGTGCAGTTTTACTCCCGCAAGCATTTTTTCAATCAACTCCGGCGTCACCGGTTCCTGCGTAGTGGCGACATACAGCTTGGGGACATGACGCTTCGGCGACGATTGTGCATGAATAAAGGCGCCATCGTCGGACATCAGCAACATGCCGGTGGTATCGTGATCCAGCCGCCCCACCGGCTGCACTTCGCGCCAGGTAAATTGCTCCGGCAACAAGCTCAGCACACCGGGATGATGGCTCGGCTTGCGCGAACACTCAAAATTGGCCGGTTTATTCAGTGCGACATAGATGTGTTCGCGATAGGTCCAGAGCTCATCAAATAGCGTAAATGCCAGATTGCCGGTATCGACGACGGTTCGATAGTCGGTAATTACTTCACCGGCAATAGATACCTCGCCGTCTTCGATCAATTCACGACACCATTTTCGGGTGCCGAAACCCTGTGATTGCAGGATTCGGTCTAAGCTCAATTTATGCATGGCGGCACTTTAACAGAAGCCGTCGTCTATGTGACGATGCGATAACAAGGCGTGTATTTTTTGCCTGGCAATTTCATTCTATGGTGCGTAACAAACGAGGCCAGCAACGCATCCATTTGCTGCATGATGCCGGCGTCGCCGCAGATTTCAAAGGGGCCATTCTGCAGAATCGACCGTATGCCCTGATCCTTGACATTGCCGGCCACCACACCCGAAAAGGCGCGTCGCAAATTGGCGGCCAACAAGTGCCGCTCCTGATTTGCGTGCAAGTTCAGGCCGTGCATGTTTTCGTGAGTCGGGTTAAAAGGCTTTTGAAATTCGGCATCGATCTTCAAATGCCAATTGAAGTAATAGGCGTCGGCGTGTTCCTTGCGGAATTCGCGAACCTGTTTGATTCCCGCCTGCATTTCCTGGGCAACGAGTGCCGGATTATCAATAATAATCTTATAATAATTTTGCGCTTCAATCCCTAAGGTGGCGCCAATAAATTGATCAATCTGCGCGAAATAGTCCCGCGCGCTTTCAGGGCCGGTAAATATCAGCGGGAAAGGCAGTTTGGCATTTTCCGGGTGCAACAAAATACCTAATATATAGAGAATCTCTTCTGCAGTTCCCGCTCCCCCGGGAAACACCACAATGCCGTGTCCGACGCGGGCGAAGGCTTCCAGCCGCTTCTCGATATCGGGCAAAATCACCAGCTCGTTGACAATCGGATTAGGTGCTTCGGCGGCAATGATTCCAGGTTCGGACAGACCCAAGTACAGTCCGCCGGTAATCCGCTGTTTGGCGTGGCCGATTGCGGCCCCTTTCATCGGGCCTTTCATCGCGCCGGGTCCGCAACCGGTGCAGATATCAAGGCCCCGCAAGCCGATCTCGTAACCTACGCGTTTCGAGTAGTCGTATTCGCCCCGCGTGATCGAATGCCCGCCCCAGCACACCACCAGATTGGGGTTTCTCAAGGGTTTGAGCACGTTGGCATTGCGTAGAATATGGAAGACCGAATCGGTTATTCCTTCTGACGACGTCAAATCAAAGTGGGGATTATCGATGATTTCATTATTGACAAATATCACATCTCGCAATACCGCAAACAAATGTTCATGTATGCCTTTGATCATCTTGTTGTCAACAAAAGCGCTCGCCGGCGCGCCCTTGATATCCAACTTGATGCCGCGTTCCCGCTGGACAATGCTGATGTCAAAAGAAGAATATCGCTCCAGCAATTCCTTGCCGTCATCCAGATTATTGCCGCAATTAAGCACGGCCAGCGAACAGTTGCGGAAGACCTCATAGGAGCCACCCTGACTATTGTCCAGCAACTTGTTGACCTCCGACTTTGACAAGACCTCCATGTGGCCATCAGGCGAAATTTGCGTATCGATTACCGGGTATTCCATACATTTCCATTTTTTCAAATTCAAAAGTCATTGCTTCGACCAGGGCGGTCGCTCGACTTTTTACCAGCTATCGCCCGATTGGCGTTCCCGCCTTGGTGCGGCAGGCTTGCTTCGTTGGCGTTTTTGCGCTTCGGCGGGTGCAAGCCATTTACCCAATATCCAAGTCTTCCCTCAGACTATCATGCTGCGCCCGGCAACGCGCTTTTCGCTCAATCGCCGGACTTTCATTGCGCATGGTGTTGCTTTTCAAAACATGCTCCAAACACAACACGCCGCCAGCGGACACTATTCATATTCAATTCATCCGCGTGGATGATGCAGTGCATGCAATTTCTTCAAGCGCTCCTGCGCCACATGCGTATAGATTTGCGTGGTCGAAATATCCGCATGCCCCAGCAGCAATTGCACCACGCGCAAATCGGCGCCATGATTTATCAGGTGCGTCGCAAAAGCGTGGCGCAGCGTGTGCGGCGAGAGCGGCGCATTGATATCGGCCACAGCCGCATATTTTTTGATCAACGTCCAAAACATTTGCCGGGTCATCGCCCCGCCGCGCGCGGTAACAAACAACGCATCGGCAATCCGGCCGCTCAAGATCAGTGCGCGGGCGTCGCGCAAATAGCGCTCTATCCAGGCCCGCGCCTCTTCGCCAAATGGCACCAGACGGGTCTTGTCGCCCTTTCCGGTAATGCGCAACACGCCCTCATTCATGCCGACTTCCAGAGATTTTAGCAGCACCAGCTCGGATACCCGCAAGCCGCTGGCGTACATCAGCTCCAGCATCGTGCGATCGCGCAAGCCTAGCGTTGTATCGACATTCGGCGCCGCCAGCAGAGACTCGACCTGCGCTTCCGACAAAGTCTTCGGATAACGCGGCGGCTGTTTGGCAGATTTCATCCGCAAGCAGGGATCGGCGCTTATTTTGTTTTGGCGGAGCGCCAATTGATAAAACCGCTTCAGAACTGCCAATCGGCGGTTGGCCGAAGTCGCCTTGGTGCTGCTGTGTCTGGCAGCAAAGTAAGTGTGCAAGTCTGCAGTCTCCACATCGTACAAGTTCTTTGCGCGCTCGGCGTGCAACCAGCGCGCGAACAGATTCATGTCACGCCGGTAGGCATCCAGCGAATTTTTCGCCAAACCGTCTTCCAGCCACAAGGTATCGCAAAAGTCGTCGATGATTGCCAGGCTGAGCGCGGGCAGAACTTGTTTCACGGGTACGGCAAGATTCATGTCAACCGCCTAAAGATTCACGCCCTCGTGCGTCAAGAGCCAGCGTTTGATACCCAGATGGAAACCGGTCTCGTCATCATGATGCGCAAAACCGCCCAGCCCGCCAGCCGCGGTCACACGATGACAGGGAATAATCAGCGGAAACCAATTCGCACCGCAAGCCTGGCCGACTGCGCGCGGCGCCGATCGAATCAGCTTGGCTACTTCGCCGTAGGTCAGCACGTCGCCGCGCGGAATAGCGGCGATGACTTTCCAAACTTTATGCTGGAATGCGGTTCCCACCTGCGCCATTGGCAGGTCAAAGCGAAAATCGGGCTCGTCCAGGTAACGCTCTACCTGCCGGACGACTTGTTCAGACAATTGATCGATTGGTGCCTTGACGTCGAAACTGGATGGCAAATAAACCAGCTCACGCACTGCGCCAGGCTCGGTACGTATGCCAATTGCCCCAAACGGGGCCTCTATGATCGCTGAAAACAAATCGCTTCGAGTTGATTTTTTTTCCATGCCACGACTATAAACAAAAAAGACGCATCTTGCGATGCGCCTCAAATATGGCTTTTGCATTTCGAGCCGTTTATAGCGTAGCTACATCAGCTTTAATGGAAATGCACGTCTCCTCGTACATCCTCGGTATCGATACCGTTCTTATGCCCCGCCGCCTTCAAGTTCTGTCGCGTATTGAGAAAAACTTCTTCATATTTCTCATTTAATCCTACCATGCATCTTGTCTGGCCAGCAAGCTTGTTCGAACCAACTGGATCAGCCAGTCAAGTGCTTCAATATTGTGCAAAACTCAGCAACACCGAACTTTAACAGCAGCAGCCCGGAATTTACTAGCAATTTTATCTAGCCTGTTGTGTAGTGGAACCAAACTGCAACAACAATACGCGACTCGGCACATTTTCGTTTCCGTTCGGAATTTAATTAATTTCTTAGTAATACTAAAATTGAATGTAAGCACACACTTACAAGGCTATCATTTAATTAATAAATCGATTATTCAATCAAATATGATGAAAGACGATCCTATTTTTCGTCGAGCGTTCCTTGTTTATTAATCGCCGCAATCAAGTCTTTTCCTATCCTTCCCGCCATCTCTTGTTGCACCGGCAACAGCGCCTGACGCCACTCAAGCTGCTCCCGTGCGGTCAACTGGTAGATCGTGGTCTTGCCGTTTTTCTTAATTGCGGCCAAATCACGCTCGTTTTCGCGCTCCGCAATTTCGTTCGCATAGGTGGTTGCGTCCTGCATCGCCGCCGCCAACTCAGTGCGGATATCGGCAGGCAGCCCATCCCAGAATTTCTTGTTGACGATCACCGCATAACCCAGATAACCATGATTGGAAATGGTCAGATTCGACTGCACCTCATCCATTTTCTGCGTCTTGAAATTCGACGGCGGATTTTCGGTGCCATCGGCAAAACCGGTTTGCAGCGCTTGGTATACTTCAGAGAACCCCAGCGGCTGGGGGATCGCCCCCAATGCGCGCATTTGGGCGTCGAGCACTTTCGACGACTGAATGCGCATTTTCAAGCCCTTGAAATCGGCGGGATGATGCAAGCGCTTATTGGCGGACATCACTTTAAACCCGTTGTCCCAAAACGCCAGGCCGGTAATTCCTTTCGGTTCCAGCTTCTTCAGCAAATCCTTGCCGATCGGTCCCTGCGTCACTTTGTTCAGCACATATTTCGACGGGAAAATATACGGCAAGTCGAACACTTCGAACTCCTTTACCCCGAGCGGGCCGAACTTGGCGAGCGAAGGCGCCAGCATTTGCACCGCACCCAATTGCAACGCCTCCAGTTCTTCCTTGTCCCTATAGAGCTCGCTGTTGGGATAGATGTCGACTCGGACCCGGCCCTTGGTCGCCTTCTCGGCCAACTCCTTGAAGCGAATCGCCCCTTTTCCCTTGGGCGTATCGGCTGCCACAACGTGGCTGAATTTGATCACGATAGGCGTCTGCGCCCGCGCATTGGTCGCATAGACCAGTGTAACAAAGCAGACAAAAAACAGTAATTTCAAGTATTTCATCGAACCCTTCTCCGACATGGCGAGCAGTAATCCCATGTCCCAATCCCATGTGCTAATCCCATGCCCTAATCCTGTTATTGTCGCCACTCAAAGCCAGGCAAGCAATTGTGGATGACCACAGCGCCTCGAACCGCCGCAGCGAGCCGCCTGCGCGTAGGATAACCGGTTGCGAACGCGTGCATCGATAAGCCTTGTACAATACCGCTGCCAGCCCGACACACATTGACAATGAGCACATTCGCACGCAGTCTACAATTCCGCTTTGGATTTCCGGGCCGCAGACAGGCTTTGCACTGGCTCTTGCCGACTCTCCTGATTTTGCTGTTTCTGGCGACCCTGTTATGGTTGCCATGGCAGGCGCAACGGATGGAAACCGACGAGCGTCAGGAGCAACTGATAGCCGACACGCTGTGGGTCGAGC
>PKWO01000500.1 GCA_003132085.1 Oxalobacteraceae bacterium
TCGGCACCGAATGGGTGCAAGGTGCGATGAGGCTGCGCAAACCCGACTGGATAGAGCTTGAGTATGCGCAGCAAATGATGGCGTGGATGCTGTTTATCGAGCAGCCGCAAAGCATCGCGCAACTAGGCCTCGGCACCGGCGCCTTGACCAAATTTTGTTACCGGCAGTTTCCGCATGCACGCGTGACGGCGGTTGAATTGAATCCTTCGGTCATTGCCATCTGCGACAGCATGTTCAAACTTCCCCCGAATGACGAACGGCTCACGGTGCTGGAAATGGACGCGCTGGATTTTGTGACCGACCCAGCCAACTTCGAGACCATTGATGTGCTGCAAGCCGACCTGTACGACGCCACCGCACGCGGACCGGTGCTCGATAGCGCGGAATTCTATCAAGCTTGTGCCGCCTGCCTGACGCCGCAGGGCGTGATGACCGTCAACCTGTTCGGCGATCACCCCAGTTACGCAAAGAACCTGAAAGCGATGCGTTTCGCTTTTGACAAGGTGCTTTGCCTGCCTGAAGTACACGATGGCAATGTCGTTGCGATCGCGTTCAAGCGGGGGAGCGCACTTGATTTTCCGGCATTATACGAACGTGCGCTAAGCATCGCCCAAGCCACCAAACTGCCGGCCAAGTCCTGGGTCAACGGCTTGAAGGCAGCGCAACCGGCATGATAGTTTCGCATTTCTTCGCTTTTAAACTTACCAAAACAAGCGGCAACTGGTACGCTTGAGCGCAATACATGCATCGTCGTCAAATACTGCCATGAACAAAGTCGCACAAAGAGTACTGGATCTGCAACAAATTTTCAGTTGGCTGCTGGCCGATGGCATTGTCGATAAAGTCAACGCCAAGAAACAATATACGCATGCGCAAGGCATATGGAATAACGCCGCCATCCCCATGCATCCGCTGGTTGCGGTCGCGCAATGCAAGTTGCAATCCGCATTCCCGCCGCACCGGCTGGTCACGCTGGAATGGCTGACCGAATGGGTGGCCGGCAAGGTGCAATTGCCTTTCTTCCGCATTGATCCTCTCAAGATAGATTTCACGAAAGTGGCGGATGTGATGTCGGCGACCTATGCCGCGCGCTTCAACATCCTGCCGGTTGACCTGACCGCGACCGAATTGACGATTGCCACCGCCGACCCGTTCAGCATCGAATGGGAAGCGGAGATTGCCAGGATTTCGCGCCGCAGCGTCAAGCTGGTGATGGCCAGCCCGCTTGATATTGCCCAATATACGTCCCAGTTCTTTTCGCTCGCGAAATCGATCAAGGGGGCCCGCAAGTTGAATGGCGCAGATTTGTCTTTGCGCAACAATTTCGAACAACTGGTCGAAATGGGCATGGGCAGCAAGCAGGTCGACGCCAACGACCAGCACATCATCAATATTGTCGATTGGCTTTGGCAATATGCGTTCGACCAACGGGCTTCCGATATTCACCTGGAGCCCAAGCGCGATTTCAGCGCGATCCGCTTCCGCATCGACGGGATTCTGCATCAGGTATACCAGGTGCCGGCCATCGTCATGATCGCTATGACCGCGCGCATCAAATTGCTGGGCCGCATGGATGTGATCGAAAAGCGCCGCCCGCAAGACGGCCGCATTAAAACCCGCACGCCCGGCGGCCAGGAAATCGAATTGCGCTTGTCGACCTTGCCCACTGCCTTCGGCGAAAAAATGGTGATGCGGATTTTCGATCCCGAAGTGGTGGTGAAGACGCTGCCCGAACTCGGCTTCCCGATCGATGACGCGATCCGCTGGGACAGCCTGACCACCCGGCCGCATGGCATTATCCTGGTGACCGGGCCAACCGGCTCCGGCAAGACCACGACGCTCTACACCACGCTCAAGGCGCTGGCGACTTCAGAGGTCAACGTTTGCACGGTTGAAGACCCGATTGAAATGGTCGAACCCGCATTCAATCAAATGCAGGTGCAGCACGGCCTAGACCTGTCCTTCGCCGATGGCGTGCGCGCGCTGATGCGGCAAGACCCCGACATCATCATGATCGGTGAAATCCGCGATCTGGAAACCGCGGAAATGGCGATCCAGGCAGCGTTGACCGGCCACTTGGTACTCTCGACCCTGCACACCAACGACGCACCTTCGGCCGTAATGCGCATGCTGGAACTGGGAGTGCCCTATTACCTGCTGGAGGCGACCCTGATCGGCATCATGGCGCAACGGCTGGTACGCACGCTATGCCCGGACTGCAAGGCAGCCGGCGGCAAAATCACCGACGATATTTGGGAGAGCCTGACCGAAGGGCAAAACATGCCGAAACCAACCGTCGTCTATCGCCCGGTCGGTTGCCCGGAATGCCGTCAAACCGGCTTTCGCGGTCGCACCGGACTCTATGAATTGCTGACCGTCACCCAAAAATTTTCGAAAATGATCCAGCAAGAAACCGACATTCACGCGCTGAAACTGCAAGCGATGACCGATGGCCTGAAACCGTTGCGCGTAGCGGGGGCGTTCAAGGTGATCGAAGGGATGACAACGGCGGACGAAATTTTGAAAGTGACGGCGTCGTTGACCCAATAGCCGAAATTCCGGAATAATTGAACCGGCCAGAAAAAATGTTGTATAATTCGGCCCTCGTTGGGTCGTTAGCTCAGTTGGTAGTGCAGCGGACTCTTAAGACGCTGCGCGAGTTGGCAATTGACAGCTACGTCGTTGATATTAAAGCGTTTTCCAAATTTATTTTTCGCGAAAATACCTTGCAAAGTTCTGCAAAAATGTGTGCGCGGTAATTTGACTGCACTATAGCAGATTGAATGTTGTACATGTCGGGGTGTTAGCTCAGTTGGTAGAGCAGCTGACTCTTAATCAGTAGGTCGCGTGTTCGAGCCACGCACACCCCACCAAAATTCAAGCATTTAGCCCAACTTCCGAGTTGGGCTTTTTGTTTTTCAACTGTCGTTCTTTGCAAAGTTTCCACTTTGCATGGCTTTACCTTACTCTCTTAAGATGGCACACTGTTGTGAGCATAATTGGTACTTACTTCACACTTTAACTTCTGGAAGTTTCAATGAAAAACTGGCTGAAATTTACTGATCGTGTCAAAAAAAAATACCCCGCTGCTGCTGCACATTTGAATGAGAAGGCGGGAGCTGGTGACATCGAAACACTTGAACAGCGATTTGGCCATACATTACCCCAAGCGTTCCGCGATTTGTATGAAATAAACAATGGTGAAAAGGAGAGCTCTCCCGGCGTTATTTTTGGGATCAGATTCCTGCCCATTCATGCGATTATTGATGAACTGAACGAATGGCAGGAGGTGATTCGCGGAGGACTCGACGACCAAAACGAATTTTGTACGTCAAAACCGAAAGGTGCGATCCAATGCGTCTATGCCAATAAAAATTGGCTCCCGTTGTTTAGCGATAGTGGCGGAAATCACATCGGGCTGGATTTTGATCCCGCCGCCAAGGGGACCATCGGGCAGGTAATAAATTTTGGCCGTGACGAAGAAGGCAAGCACGTCCTCGCGAAAGACCTGGCGACGTTCATAACCCAACTCTCCAAACTTGTTGATTCGAAAGTTGTTCAGGAAGAGGGAGATGGCGGGTTTTCAGTGAACGAAATGCACTTCATTGACGCCATCAAGGACATCAAGAACTTACCCAGCAAGAATCCAGAGGATGGGTACGATTCTGTATGGATTTGCCCAGGGGGCAATAGCTCAATCCCCAAAGGCTACTTCGGATCCGGACGAATAAACGGCTACTCGAATGGAAGGTCGTTTCTTGAGGATTTCAAAATACAACGGAAAGAGGGGTCTTCGCCCGATTGTTTCGGGGTTTCAATGGGAATGCCAGCTCCCTTGGCTACTCTGCTGAAAAATCAAGACCGTTCGAAAAAATATCTGGCAGCTCTCCAAGAAGATGCCCTAAAACTTGGAATTGCAGAGGCTGAATATATTCATATTTTGACGAACCATATCTATACTCCCAATGACGGTATTGCACAGGATGCGTGCGTTACTTTCATAGGTTGCTACAAAGTTTGAGACGGTGCGGAGGCGTACAGACACTTCGGAAAGTACGGAACAAACTGGTATTCGATCAGTCTGGCCCGACTCACACCAAGGAGGAAGAACATGAACGAATATCGCCATCACATATCGGGCTTTTTTTCCCGTCGAGAGGAAGCGGAAAGCGCGTTATCCAGACTGGTCGAGCGGGGGTTGCCGCGCGAACAGCTACGGATATTCAAAACCGACTCAGCGCCGCTTGTGCCCGGCGTGCAATCGGACAGCGATGAAGCGCTGAAGGACGTGCTCGTGGACGGCGCCATCGGAACCGCGGTTGGCACTGGCATCGGCGCGCTAGGGGAACTGGCGCTGGTGGCCGCGAACGTGAGTTTGTTCATCGCCAGCCCGTTGATCGCGCCCTTGGCGATGTTGGGATGGGGCGCCAGCCTTGGCGCTTTGATCGGCACCGCGGCTGGCGCGTCGGCAGGCGCAGAACACAAGGAAGGACGGTTTGCGGACCTGATTCGCGATGCGATCTCGAGCGGCCAAGTAGTGTTGGTGGCCGAGACCCGGACGACGCAAGAGACAGCGATCGCGAGGGAAGTCATCGAGAGCGCGGTTGGCGACTACAGGGAAACAGGCACGGTATAAGGGTGGCTGCGGTGTTCATCGATTTGGCGTGCGTCGAGCATATCAACGATTCGCAACCGCATTCACCAAAAGACTCAAAAACTGTCTGCAATAGTTTGTGTCGAATGATGAAAATTGGTCCACATATTGCGCGCGGTGAAGGTCAAAAAGAGTTATTGCGACGGAACCATCATTTTGGTCGAGGGCGATCCAAACCAGTATCAGGTGTCGAGAAATTTCCTGCTCTTATTTTCACCACGGCGTTCACGACGGCGCGGGCAACATTGCGGACCTCCTGTTGTATCGCCAGATCGCGATCTAAGGCCTCATGGCTTTCGGCATAGGATTCGTAATAGCCGACAAACCGGTCCAGTCGCGATAATGCGCCTGCATCGACCAGGCCCATCCAGTCCAGCCAATCCGACAATCCCCTGCGTACACCTTCTATGCCGGCGACATCTCCATGCACTACCAAACCATAGGCACGGCCGGCCAGATGTTTGGGGTACGGCCATCCCGTCAGCTCCAATTCCTTCGCTTTCTTCGCATTCTTGCCTGACGTCGTTGTCGGATCGGGATTGCCCCCGTCGGCGCAAACCAGCCTGTCTATCATCTGTTTTAACACCCCGGGGGTCTGGTACCAATACACCGGCGTCATGATGATGACGGCATGAGCAGCCACCCATTTTTCATAGATTTCGGCCATCCAGTCATTGGTCTGACGCTGTCCGTGATTGGGGTAGCAACTGCAAGGCCAATGACATAGCGGCATCGCGGTGGAGACACAGCCCTTGCAAGGATAAATATGTTTGTCGTAGGCCGAAGTCAGCAGGCTAAGATCCAGCAGATCGACTTCTATATCGCCCGCTTCCAGAATTTCGGCCGCGAGTTTAATCATGCGGAAGGTTTTTGAGATTTCACCAGGACAACTGCCATCATTACGTGCAGAGCCGCAGATCAGCAATACCTTGGATTTGGTAGAAGGATCCTTTTGCCTGTCTTCCGCCGCAATCAATTTGTCGCGGGTAGATTTCCATTCCACCGACAGGTCATAATCAGGCTCTGCAAACTCCGGCCCTGCCTTCGCGGTGATTGGTGCCTTGTTGCCGTTGATATAATTTTCCCAGGCAACCTGCTCAATTTTTGCGATTTCCATCTGTACCGCGTCAAAGGATGGATCAAAAAAAGAGCGTCGGAATTCAAGCTGAAATTCGTCTCTTTTAAGCACTGCGGGGGCCTGCCCTTTGCGGGGTTCCGTCACGATAATCTCCTGATGCGATTTGGGAAGCGGACACCATTGCTCCCATATAAAAACAAATTGCACGATGCAGAATCAAGAAGCGTCGAACCGCGCGGAACGGAATCTGAAAACATTGCATGCTGTTTCAGCATCGATCTGCAGCAGCAGCCCCTATTTCCCAACTGCGGGAGTCACCCGCCAAATGACGTTGCCGACGTCATCGGCGACAAGCAGCGCGCCCATATGGTCAACCGCCACGCCAACCGGACGGCCCAGCGCGAAGCCATCCGCACTAACAAAGCCGGTGAGTACATCCTCAGGTGTCCCGGCAGGTTGCCCGTCTGAGAACGGCACAAAAATCACTTTGTAGCCGCTTCGCGGTTGGCGATTCCATGAGCCGTGCTGTCCGATGAATGCTCCGCCCGAAAAGTGCTTCGGCAATAAATTTTCCTCATAGAAGGCAAGCCCGAGGGAAGCGGTATGCGCGCCAAGCGCATAATCCGGCGCAATCGCTTTGGCCACCAGGTCAGGCCTTGGCGGCTTTACTCTCGCATCGACATGCTGGCCGTAATAGGAATAAGGCCATCCGTAGAAAGCGCCGTTTTTCACTGAGGTCATGTAGTCTGGCACTAGGTCGCTACCGATTTCATCGCGTTCGTTGACGGTAGTCCAAAGTGCGCCGCTCTGAGGTTCCCAGGCGAGGCCATTCGGGTTCCGCAAGCCAGAGGCAAAGACGTGCGACCTTCCGGTTGCTGGATCAACTTCCCAAATCGCAGCGCGGTCAATTTCGTTTTCGACCCCGTTTTCGCCAACATTGCTATTCGATCCGACCGTGACGTACAGAAGCGAACCATCGCGGCTGGCGATCACATTTTTGGTCCAGTGATGGTTGATCGGGCCTGCGGGCAAATCAATCACTTTTACACCCGGCGTGGTGATCTGTGTTTCGCCGGTTCGGTAGGCAAAACGCACAAGCCCATCGCTATTCGCAACGTAAAGGTCGTTGCCGATGAGCGTCATGCCAAACGGAGAATTTAGCCCCTGCAGGAAGACCGTTCGCGTCTCGGCGATGCCGTCGCCGTTTGCGTCCCGCAACAAGGTGATGCGATTAGCGCTCGGCACACCGGCCCCCACGCGTTTCATGACCAGCTTCATGATCCAGCCCTTAATGCCTTTGCTGTCCTCGGGCTTGGGTGGTGCATTGCTTTCGGCGACCAGTACATCGCCGTTGGGGAGAACATAGAGCCAGCGCGGGTGCTCGAGGGCGGTCGCAAAGGCGCTCACGGCAAGGCCAGCAGCGGCCCTCGGCGTTTCGCCTGCAGGCCAGCCTTTGGCCGGGGCTATATTGACGGTGGGTATAAGCGTGTGATTGGGCGACGGTAGCGTCGGATGAGGGCCGAAGCCGGCCTGTTCCGGCAATGTCGCCA
>PKWO01000143.1 GCA_003132085.1 Oxalobacteraceae bacterium
CTTGCGCGAACTCGACGACATGTTGGCGGATGCCGAAACCAAGGCCGGCGCCTCCGCTTGAGCTATCGGGTCCGCTACACCAAGAGTGCGCGGGAAGACCTGCATCATCTCTATGCATTTTTGCTGAAACGGGACTTAGCAGCGGCGAGGCGAGCCCGCGAGGCGATCGCCAAGAGCATCACCTTTCTGTCGGATTTCCCGTTTACATGCCGGAAAGTCGCAGCTGACACGCCTTTTTTGCGCGAGCTTGTGATCCCGTTTGGCTCGGCCGGTTATGTCGCGCTGTTCGAGATAGACGACCACGAAACGGTCACCATCCTGGCAATTCGCCACCAGCGGGAAGATGATTATTATTGACCGGTTTGCAGTCCAATCTATACAGGTTGATTTCAATCTTTCCTTGCAAATTGGGGTGGAGTCCATAGATACAATTACCCCTAATTCCTTGTGCGCTAGTTCGTAGCCCCAAGGCGCTTGCCAATCCGTCTTCTACAAGGCATCCTCCAGGTATGATGCCAATCCCGCCCCGGCCAACCACCGCCACCGCCCAAGCTGCCAACCGCATCAGCCGTTTTTATCTCGTTCGAGAAATCGGCCGGGGCGCAATGGGCGCAGTATATGTTGCGCGCGACCCTGTGATCGATCGCAATGTCGCGATTAAAACATTCTGCGCACATCTGAGCGCTGCTGAAAAAAAACAAGCCGACCAACAATTCATCAACGAGGCGCGTGCCGCCGGTCGTTTGTGTCATCCGAATATCGTTACCATTTACGACGCCGGTAGCGAAGGCGGCACAACCTACATCGCGATGGAGTATTTGCAAGGGACCGAACTCAGCAAGTTGCTCAACGGCGGCCACAAATTCGCGCCGGACGAGGTTGCTTCCATTGCCTGGAAACTTGCCGATGCGCTGGCCCACGCCCACAAAAATGGCGTCATCCACCGCGATATCAAGCCAGCCAATATTTTCATGCTGGCCGAAAATCAACCGAAGATTTTCGATTTTGGCATCGCCCGCGCTCCCAACCGCATACAGGATCAACAAACCGAGGGCGAGCAACCGTACACGCTGTTTCGCAACAACCTCCTCGGCACGCCCCACTACATGTCTCCAGAACAGGCTACCGGGCGCCAGGTTGACCAACTGACCGATGTCTATTCGCTGGGCGCAGTCATGTACGAAATGCTTGTGCACCGCAAGCCTTTCGAATCGGACAATATCGATACCGTACTGGAATCGATCGCCCGCAAGGCGCCGTCAGCTCCGAGTGAACTGAATAAAGAAGTCCCGCTCCGCCTGTCGGAGATTGTGATGAAGGCGATGAGAAAGCGCCCTGGAAAACGCTATCAAAGCGCGCAAGAAATGGCGGAAGACCTCAGCCGCTACCTGACGTCCGAAAAAGGGAAACAGGCTGCCGCCTCTGCCCCTCTGTCTAAGCCGGAACAGTCTGGCACCTCGACGTCAGGATCTCGTTTGCGGTTATTGGCAGCAAGCGCTGCACTTGCGGCACTTGCGGCACTTGCGGCACTCGCAGTAAGCGGCTATCTCTGGTTGCATTGACCTGGTGCAATCGCCACATGCAGGGTTGGACGCCATACGAAGGTTACCGAGAACTCAGGACTGCCAGTACTTGCACTTTCAACGTTCTGATCAATGCTGCCTCATCCGAGGGTACACCCTCCGGTGCAGGTTGTGTCCGGTCGGCGTAGAAGAAACCAAGCGGCACTTTTTGCACGACCAACGGCAACACGATGAAACTGCGCGCATCGGGTAATAGCGCACGATGCCAAGCTGGAATCAAATCACGAATTTTGGAGACGCTGGCGTCAGAAATCATCAAATCGGCATCGTTCTCCATCGCCAGATGGAAAAGATCGCGCGAAGAAGCACACGGAAATACAAAACGTGCTTGTAGAGCAGTATTGTTTTCGCCCAGCGAAATACGCGCCCGGAATTGGTTGGTTTTAATATCCTTCAAACATATCGTCGCGAATCGGAAACCCATACTGCGATAAATCGTTTCTAGCGCCAGCATGATCAGATCGTTTACTACGCAACGGCCTGAAGCCATCATCTCCGTAACGTCCTGAACGCCCGCCATCAGTTGTTCGCGAGCATTGACCGGCTTACCGCTAGGATGGCGCATATTGGCCTGCAAGGCTTCACTGTCTTCAATGATGGTCATCAGCAGTTCGCTGGGCAACCCCAGTTCTGCGGCTTCAGCGATCGAAGTATCGTCGCCCGGTTCCCAGTCGGAATCCGTCTGCGCATCCTGATCGCCGTCACCTGAATCGGTTTGCGGAACGGTTAGGTAAGCCTGGTCGGTCAATGCCCGTGTTTCCTGTGCCACAGTCGCGAACAAACGGGTCAGGCTCTCCTGATCCAGATCTAATGCATGACCGAAACGTTTGAGAAGCGCCCTGCCGGCAACATCCTGTCCCTCGTCATGCATTCGCGGAAGCAATGTCGCCGCCGCCATGCTGAATGCGGCAACCTGTTGCATCCATTCCTGCCGTGTCTTGGCCAGTCTGAGAACGCCCTGCGGCAACGGGTTAAGCGCCGTGACGATGGTATTCGGGATTTGCCACTCTCGCAGAACGGACTCGGCCAACAAGTCAAAACTACACCCCAAGACTTTCACCGAGGCTTGGGTGGGCGTGTGGCTACCGCCTTCAATCAATGCCACAATCTCACCGTACAAGGTGTGGTCGTGCGCCGCAACCAGAAGCCGTCCCATATTCTTGAACAGCGCCGCAACTGCCGCCTCTTCCGCATCCTTAAAATGGCTGCGCCGCGCCAGTTCACGACCGATAACGCTGGCGCTGAGCGCATGCTCCAACTCCGCGCGCACACTCAGTGCGTGACTGCCGGACATGCCGTCCACCAGCAACATCGCCAGCGCACTGGTCTTCACCGTATCGAATCCGAGCATGAAAATCGCTTTGGAAATCGTTGTGACCGGCGCAACCGAATAGCTGCGGTATTCCGCCGTGTTTGCTATGCGTAAAATTTTTTGGGTCAACGCGACATCGGCCAGCACGAAATATGCGAGTTCGCGCACCGATTCATGATCCGAAGATGCCAAACGGACCACGCGCGATACAGAACTGCCAAGCGCCGGTAAGTCAGTATTCTCACTGATACTTTGCAGCAAGCGGTCACACGCTGAAAATACATCATCGTCAACTGGAATGGAGCCTGGCGGACGTGATGAACTCGAACTGATGGGCACTGATGATCTCCTTGATCTGGATGCTGCGCGATCATCGCGCGTGACTCTACTTTACGGATGATGCCGCATATAGGTGCAATTGTCGATTAAAGAGAGGCAACGAAGAGAGACGACGACGAGACGCAACTGCATCCGTTCACGTTGCTGGTCCCGGTCATCGGCACGATCAGTGCATTGCTGCTCGTTGAACCACCGTTGTGGCGGAAGACCGCGGCGGATATGGGCATACTTATTAATTCGACCAGTTCGGCGAGCGTTGGTTCACAGAAATCCGTTGCCGGCGAAGTTACCGCTTTGCCTATATAGAACGAAAAAGCGCACCTAGGTGCGCTTCAGCCAATTAATGCGTTTTTGCAAAGTCAAAAATTCGGCTTGCTCGCAGCCTTGCCGTAAGCTTCCACGCCGGCCATGATTTCCGCTTTGGCCTCTTCGGGACCGAACCATCCTTCGATCTTGACCCATTTGCCTTTTTCAAGATCTTTGTAATGTTCGAAAAAGTGTTGAATCTGATGCAAATGCAAATCGTTCATGTCCTCCGGTTTTTGCCAATGGGTGTAAAGCGGCAGGGTCTTTTCACTCGGCACCGCCAACACTTTGGCATCACCACCGGCTTCATCCGTCATCTTCAACACGCCTATCGCCCGGCAGCGCACGACGACACCTGGAAATAACGGGAATGGCGTGATCACCAGCACATCGACCGGGTCGCCATCATCGGAGATAGTATGCGGAATATAACCGTAATTGCATGGATAATGCATCGCAGTGGCCATAAAACGGTCGACGAAAATCGCGCCGGACTCTTTGTCCACTTCGTACTTGATCGGATCGGCATTCATCGGGATTTCGATGATCACATTGAAATCGTTCGGCAGATCGCGGCCGGCAGGAACTAGATTCAGACTCATGTTGCACTCTCAGGTAAAGTAGATATATTGACAACGTTCCATTATAGCCGATTTTCGGGAAAAATGGTGCGTCGCAGCAGATTATTGCCGAAGGGGAAGCGGTCCCTATAGGATGCTTGCCAGCGCGCATTGCCGAAAATGTGCGGCTGCCTGTTCCGACTGGTTCAGGGCTTCATGCAATTGTGCAAGCTTCAGATGCGCTTCACGCGTGGTGCCGGGTTCGATAGAGTCGGATAGTGCTTGCTCGAGATGGCGTTGCGCTTTGCCCCACAGTTTTTGCCGCAAACACAGCGTCCCCAAGGTCAGCGCCAGTTCTGCATCGGATGGACGTTCTATGCTCCAGGCTTCACAGCGCTCAATCTGCGCGAGCAAAGCCGCTGAGCCTTCGGCTGCGGCAGATTTGCGATAAGCTTTTACCAATTTGTCGTCCCACTCCGCAGTAAGCGCTTTCTCGACTATCGCACGCGCTTCGTCATGCAAACCGCGCGCATTAAACGTATCGGCGGCACGTACCGCAACAAAAGGCTTGACACGATCCGCCGCCGGAATGGTTTGCCACAGATTCAAGATCGACTCGGCATCATGATTGCGGTCCAAAAGAAGATCTTCATAGGCGAGTTCACGCAGCCGGCGCGATAATGCCGGGTGCAAAGCATTGTGATTGTCGAGCGACCGAACGAGGCGCAATACTTCTGTCCAGTTGCGCGCGCGTTGATTCGCTTTCAGGGCCAAACGCAATGCGTGGATGTGGCGGGTGCCGCTGGCATTCAGTTCTTTCACCGCCGCCAGAGCCAACTCCGGTTGATGATCATCTACCAGCAATTCGATCATCGTCATCAAACGCGCGGTTTTCAGCGGTATATCGTCTTGGACCGCTGACAACCACAGATCCCGACGCTCGGATTGACGCATCCGATGTACCGCCCGCGCGGCAATCAGGGCTGCGAGCCCGGCATTTTCGGGAGATTCCAGCGCGCGCTTCGCCGCTTTTTCCGCATGGCCGAAACGGCCTTCGAATAAAGCTTTCAACGCGTCGCGCAGTGCGCGATTTCCTTCGCGTTCGCGCTTTTCCCTTCGATAAGCGGCAACGCGACCGGGTAATTCTTTGGTCGTGTTGATCGCATTCAGCACGAAATGCAGCAGGAAAAACAGCAGAAAAGCCAACAACAAGAATAAATTCAGCGACAGGTCAACCCGGGTCGGCGGGTAAAACAGGACCACATTACCGGGATCAAAACGGGCACCCACTGCGAGGCCAATCGCAATGAAAAACAATGCCACCACCCAAAGAAAAACGCGCATTATTCTGGATTCCTCAATTGAAAGCGCCCGTTGGCAGTCGGTGATGGCTATCGAAGGGTAGAAAAGATGTATTCATAAGGCTTTCCAGATATAGGGGCGCGGTCAACTGAGGAATCCAGGATTATGGCTTCGCCTTATAATTGCGCACCGCGTTGAGACTCTCGGCTAGAGTCGGCATTTCTATCGACAAATTACTGCTTTGCACCTGTTTTAGCAGTGCCTGAGCAATCTGGGTTTGTCTGGCACGGGTATCGAAATATTTGCCGATCGCATCCTGCGCAGCGATCATGTCGCTGCGAAAAGCCGGCTCGTTGCGCGACAGTAATGCCAGGCGCGCATTCAACAACCGTAACTTCAAATTTTCGCGAGCGTAATAAGCCTGGGTCGGCGCCAATAACAAGGCGTCCGGGGTTTCCACTGTGCGAACCCGGATCAACTGCCGGATCTCGCCCCACATTTCGTCGGCCCAGCTTTGCCACTTATCCTCCAGCGTCGCCGCCCATTCACGTGTGTCGCGGCCCCTGCCTGCGACGACCGCAGATGAGGCTTTCAATTCGGCACGGCGTGAATTCTTCGGCTGTGTATACGGCAGCGAAGGCTTTTCATCTGACAACAAAGGCATGCCGTCTACTTCGCTGATAAGGCTGTCGAGCCGGAGCGCGATCCCGGTCGTGTCGAGCGAAGGCAGCGACTTCAACTGGTCGATATCCTTCGCGATAGCGCGGCGTATCGTAATAAACTGCGGTTTGTCGGAGCGCGAAAGACTGCGGTCCGCATTTTGCAGCGCGATCAGCGCACCCTGCACGTTGCCGGCCAGTTGTAACTGTTGACTGGCGGTCGACAACACTTGTTCTATTTCAGCGAGCGCCCAGTCGTCGCGATTCTTCGACAGATCTTGATAGAGTTGCTCAAGCGCCAACTGTTGGCTCTGGGCTTCAATCTGCTTGTTTTCCAGCACGCTCACCTTGGCTTGCAACTCCTTGATTCCTTCCTGAGCATTCTTGGCTATCAGTTTCGCTTCAGTGTTGGAAAAATCTCCCTGCTGCAAGCGATGCGCCAATTCCAGCCGCAATTTACCGATCTCGTCGCGCGAAGACCACCATTGCACTGCTAACAACAGCGCCAGCAACCCCATGCACACATAGACCCACTTCGCAGCCAGACTCGACCCGAGCTTAGATAGCCTGTCCGGGGATGCCGCAGGGTCGATCATACCCGTCTCATTCGTCGTCAATGAAGCGGCTGGCGGAGGATTTGATTCAGAAAAAGAGTGCGTTTCGTTCATGCTTTGAATTGTAACGCGGCGAGCAGTCCTTCGTCGCCTGATCCGGTGAGAACCACATCGAGAAAACCCAGGGTATCGGCGGTTTCCGCAATGCGGACGTGAGGAACAATAATTCTTTGTTGTTGCATTTTTACGACGCTGCGAAGGTCGTCAAGCTGCCCTGCCATCGCCATCAAGATGCGCAACGCTTCGGAACTTGTCACAATCCAGTCATTTTTGGTTTCCAGTAGCGTCATGAGTTGTTGCCGGCGGCCATCGGTCAGCTCCGGACCGGTACGACTATAGGCCGCCACCTGGGTCACTGCCACACCGTGCCCGCGCAGGTGATCTGCCAGCAATTCACGCCCTGATTCTCCACGGATGATCAATATTTTCCGCGAGCGCAATGCACCGACATCCAGAGTTTCCAATAGTGTTTCCGAATCGGTGCGCTGCGGATTGCGCGGACTGAAGATGGTGGCATTGGCATCGGTCAACCCATGCCGTGCCAGCGCCGCGCGGCTTCCCTCTCCCATCACAGCGACAGCTACTCCCGGAGGCCAGTCGGATAGTTGCGCAAATGCCGCATCAATCGCATTCGGACTGACGAAAGCGACCAACGCATAATCCGCCAGGTTGGCAAGCACCGCCCGCAGCGGCGCAGGGTCCGCCAGCGGGTGAATTTCCAGCAACGGAAAAACTACCGCTTGACGGCCCAACGCCATCACCCGTTGCGCCAGCAGCGCCGATTGCGCCAATGGGCGGGTGATGACAATGGCGTTAAAATTGTGTGACGCTTGTGAAGGCTGACTTGATTTATCCGACATCCGGCTTAAGCATCCGCCTGAGCGTCAACCTGACAAGCCGCCAGAATCGCCGACGCATCCTGCGCCTGCAGGAGTTCGACGATTTGCCGCGCCAGCGCTTCCGGATTGTCAGCGGGGCCAGTCGCATCAGCGGCGGCAATCCGTTGCCCGTCGGGGGTCGCCACCATCGCGCGCAAGCGCATGGCCGCGCCCTCGATCGCAGCAAAGGCGGCCAGCGGGATTTGACAACTGCCGCCAAACATCCTGGACACGGCGCGTTCAGCCAAAACCGCCCTGGCGGTTGCCTGATGGTTAAGTGGCGCCAGCCAACTACGCAGGTCGCCGCGGGTCGAGTCTATTTCAATCGCCATCGCGCCTTGTCCCGGAGCAGGCAGGCTTTGTTCAGGCGCAATCAATGCCCGTATGCGTTGCGGCAAGCCTAATCGCTTCAAGCCCGCCGCGGCTAGGATGATCGCCGCATATTCGCCGCGATCCAGTTTACCCAGGCGCGTGTCGAGATTGCCGCGCAATGGGCGAATTAACAGCTTCGGATAACGTGCAGCAATCAGCGCCTGGCGCCGCAAGCTGCTGGTTCCCAATATGGCGCCATCGGGCAGCGCGTCCAGCGATGCATAGTCATTGGAGACGAAGGCATCGCGCGGATCTTCGCGCTCTAGTACGGCCGCCAACTCGAAACCGGCCGGCAAATCCATTGGCACGTCTTTCAAGGAATGGACTGCCAGATCAGCAAGGCCATCGGCCATTGCAACCTCCAATTCCTTGACAAACAAACCCTTTCCACCGACTTTCGACAAGGTGCGATCAAGTATTTGATCGCCCCGCGTAGTCATGCCGAGGATTTCTATATTGCAGTGGGGATATAATAGCGACAACTGTGCCTTTACATGCTCAGCTTGCCACATTGCCAAGCGACTTTCACGGGAGGCGATCACTAACTTGGATGGAGATGATATTTTCAAAACAGACTCTTTCAATTTTCGTTGTTACTGACCACTGAACCCGCATTGGTAATACCCGTAACCCTGGGAGTGTTCCCGGGGCGGCCGTCCGCTTACAAGGGGACAGCATGCTGTTTGAAACATCTGCTTACCCTAAATTTTAACCCGGATTTAGTAGTAAACCCTGTCCAACTACCACACACACACTTTCCGACAAGCTGATTGCAATCGTCCACTATGGCAAAACAACCGAATACCTCATCGCGTGCCGCCAAGGCAACCACAGATAAAGACGCTCCACTGAAAGAAGATATTCGGCTGCTAGGCCGCCTATTGGGCGATGTGTTGCGCGAACAGGAAGGTGACGCAGTCTTCGCCGTGGTCGAAACAATTCGCCAGACCGCCGTGCGCTTTCGGCGCGAGTCGGATGCGCAAGCAGGTGCAGACCTGAATAAATTGCTGAAAAAATTGACCCGCGACCAGACCATTTCGGTGGTGCGCGCATTTTCTTATTTTTCGCACCTGGCCAATATTGCTGAAGACCAGCACCACAACCGCCGCCGCCGCGCGCACTTGCTGGCTGGTTCTGCGCCGCAACAGGGTAGCATAGGCTTTGCGTTGGCGAAACTGGATGACGCCGGCGTCACCGGCGCTGCGGTGCGGACTTTCTTTAAGGATGCGCTGATTTCGCCGGTGCTGACCGCCCATCCGACCGAGGTACAGCGCAAAAGCATCTTGGATGCCGAACATGCGATTGCCCGATTGCTGGCCGAGCGCGACCAGCCGCTGACCCCGAAGGAGCGAGCCACCAACGGCGAACTGCTGCACGCCCATATCGCCACATTGTGGCAAACCCGCATGTTGCGTTACTCAAAGCTCACTGTCGAAGATGAAATCGAGAACGCTCTCTCCTATTATCGGATCACCTTTCTGCGCGAATTACCCGGTTTATACGACGATATCGAGGGCGAAATTGCAGCGCAGTTCCCGCAGCGCGCAAACAGTGCCGGTCAGCGCGAATTGGCGCCTTTTCTGCAAATGGGTAGCTGGATCGGGGGCGACCGCGACGGCAATCCGAACGTCAACGCAGGGACCATGCAACACGCGCTGGCCCGGCAGTCGACGACGATTCTCGATTTCTACCTGGATGAAGTGCATGCGCTGGGCGCCGAATTGTCCATCTCCAACATCCTGGTCAGCGTCAGCCCCGAACTGGAACTCCTGGCCATCGCATCACCCGACAACTCCGCACACCGTACCGACGAACCCTATCGGCGCGCATTGATCGGCATTTACGCGCGCCTGGCCGCCACCGCGCGCGCGCTCGGCGCCACCAATATCCTGCGCCAGGAAGTCGGCCCGGCAGCTCCGTACGCCAGTTCCGCTGAGTTTTCAGCGGAACTGCAGGTCATCGTCGATTCGCTCAGGCTCCATCACGGCGCCGTGTTGATCAAACCGCGTTTGGCGATGCTCAAACGCGCATCGGAGATCTTCGGATTCCATCTGGCCACCCTCGACATGCGGCAGAGTTCGGACGTGCATGAACGCGTGCTCGCGGAATTGTTCGCCCGCGCTAAAGTGGAAGCACGCTACGCTGAATTGACCGAGCAGCGCAAAATCGAGTTGCTACTGGAAGAACTGGGCAAACCTCGTTTGCTCTACTCGCCCTATATCAATTATTCGGATGAAACCAATTCCGAGCTGTCGATCTTGCGCACCGCCCGCGTCATCCGTCAACGCTATGGCGAGCGGGCGATTCGCAACTACATCATTTCGCATACTGAAACCGTATCGGATTTACTGGAAGTATTTTTATTGCAAAGGGAAACCGGCCTGTTACGCACAGAATGGGATGGTGCGGACGAAGCGGCAGACGGCGCTCTCAACACCGAGTTGGAGTTGATGGTCATCCCGCTGTTCGAAACCATTCCGGACTTACGCTGCGCGGCGGAAATCATGGAAAGCCTGATGGAATTGCCGCAAGTCGGCCGCCTGATCGCCAAGCAGGGACGAATACAAGAAGTCATGCTCGGCTACTCTGATTCCAACAAGGACGGCGGATTCCTGACATCGAATTGGGAACTCTACAAGGCGGAAACAGGCTTGGTCCAGGTATTTGACCGAGCCGGCGTCAAATTGCGCCTGTTCCACGGACGCGGCGGCACCGTTGGACGCGGCGGCGGCCCCAGCTACGAAGCAATCGTGGCGCAACCGTCCGGCACCGTGAACGGGCAAATTCGCCTGACGGAGCAAGGTGAAATCATAGCGTCGAAATTTTCCAACCCGGAGATCGGTCGCCGCAACCTGGAATTGCTGGTCACCGCTACACTGGAAGCCAGCTTGATGCCACATGCAGTAGACGGAAAACGCGCGAAAAAATTGACCGAATTCGAAAGCGTGATGGAAGAATTATCGGAACGCGCGTACAAAGCCTATCGCAATCTCGTGTATGAAACGCCTGGCTTCACTGATTATTTCTTTTCAGCAACGCCGATTGCAGAAATTGCCGAACTCAATATCGGTTCCCGCCCTGCTTCACGCAAATCCACACGTCGCATTGAAGACTTGCGAGCCATTCCGTGGGGATTTTCGTGGGGTCAATGCCGGCTGTTGCTACCAGGGTGGTTCGGGTTCGGCAGCGCGGTCTCGTCGTGGTTGCAGGAGGGCGATGCCGCCGCGAAGGTCAAAAAATTGGCTACTTTGCGCGCAATGTTCCGTGAATGGCCATTTTTCGCCACCCTGCTATCCAATATGGATATGGTATTGTCAAAGACCGATCTGGCCGTGGCATCTCGTTATGCGGAGCTGGTGGTCGACAGAAAACTGCGAAACAGCATTTTCAAACGCATCTCGGTCGAACATGAGTTGACCTGGACTTGCCTGTCGAACATCACCGGCATGAAAGAACGTTTAGCGGGTAACCCGACCTTGGCGCGTTCGATCAAGAATCGTTTTGCATATCTTGATCCGCTCAATCACTTGCAGGTCGAGTTAATCAAGCGCCATCGCGCCTACACGGTGGTTGACGGCCGCAAAATCGATGAGCGAGTCCGGCGCGGCATCCATTTGTCGATTAACGGCATTGCAGCGGGGCTGCGCAATACCGGTTGATACTGACGAGGCATGATTTTGCGCGGGTGTAAAATACCGATTCGATACCTCCCGTATCGAGAGGAGAAATCATGCCGAAAGCAATTTGGCACCGCGCAGTCATTGCCGAAGCCGCAAACGAGGCTGTGAAAACCGTCGAGGGCAATACGTATTTTCCGATCGAAGCGGTGCACAAGGAATTTCTGCAAGACAGCCACACGCATACAGTTTGCCCGTGGAAAGGCACGGCCAGTTACTTCGATGTCGTGGTAGCGGGCGAAGTCAACGCCGATGCGGCTTGGTATTACCCGCAACCGAAAGAAGCGGCAAAGCAGATTACCGGCTATGTCGCGTTCTGGAAGGGTGTTCAGGTAGAGGCTTGAATGTATTGCCAACTTGCTCGCCGCTTGACATTTTTTCAGGTGCGGCGATTGAGCAACGCCTTCACAATCGGCCATTGACGACGGGAAATCGGCAAGCGTTCATCAATATCGCGCAAGATCACCTGCCACGACTCCATTGACTTGTCGCCTTCACCGCTCGGTTCGCCTCCGTGGATGCCGCGCTCGACGCCGACGATTGCATTGCGCGCAACCAGCGTGTTTCGATGCACGCGCACAAGTTGCGTGCCCAACTCTTCTTCGATCGATAGCAAAGATTCTTCGATCACGAATTCCCGCAGTTTGGTGCGCAGCGTGACATATTTCAATTCGGCTTTAAAGTACACCACATCGGCAACCGGCACCAACAGCAGGCGTCCGCGTTCCGGCACCGAGAAATTCACGCGTTGCATGCGCAAATCGTTGACGGTAGCCGCAATCGCCCGCTGCTGCAACGGCGGAGTAACGCGCAATGCGCAGGCTCGGCGGATGGCATCTGCCAAACGGGCGGCGCGTACCGGCTTCAACAAGTAGTCGATTGCATGTACTTCAAATGCCTTCAGTGCATAGGCATCGAACGCCGTCAAGAAAATCACCGCCGGCGCCCCACTTTCCTGACCGGCAAGGTGAGCGGCCAGCTCAATGCCGCTCATGCCGGGCATCTGAATGTCCATTAACACAATATCCGGTCTGCTGGCGGCAATGCCGTCCAGCGCTGCCTGCGCATGCTCGGCCTGCCCCACCAGTTCATGCGGGCACTCAGCCGCGATGTCCGACAACAAGGTTGTCAATCGAGCGCGAGCCGGCGCTTCGTCATCGACGATAAACAGTCGCGGAATCATCATTTGCACGTGGTTAGTTACCTCTGACATACGGAAAATGCAAATGCACCTCAAATCGCCCGTTCTTGACAGTCGTGGTCAATTTCGCCTCGACATCATATAGCAGCGCAAGACGCTCGCGGATGTTCTGCAGGGCCATATGGTTGCCGACCTTGCCCGGCGTCTCCGACCAGGCGAGATCCGGCATCGCATTGATTACCACGATCTCGATGCGATCGCTTCTGCGCGTCAATGCAATTTCGATCAGCACCGGCTCCCGTGCCGGCTCCACACCGTAGTGTACGGCGTTCTCCAGTATCGGCTGCAACAGCAAGGAAGGAACCTGGGCTTTGCGCAACAGTTTATCGCTGATGTTGACGGCCTTCCATTGCACCTGCAGGCGTTCGCCCAAACGCACTTTCTCAATCGACAGGTATTGCCTGCACAGGCGTATTTCCGCCTCCAGACTGGTAACGTCGCGAGCGTCGCGCATCAACACCCTGAATAAGTCCGCCAAATCCTCCAGCGTTGTTTCGGCCTTATGCGGCTCGCTACGAATCAGGGATATCACCGCATTCAGACTATTGAACAGGAAATGCGGGCGAATTCGCGCCTGCAACGCTTGCAGACGCGCTTCCGACAGGGCGGGAGAAAAAGCCCGGGTACGCAACTCAAAGTAATGTTGCAACAGCATACCGAACCCGGCTGCCACCCACATCCCTTCGGTCATAGTCAACATGCTCAAGTCGCTCTGCAACACCGGACCGGACAGCACAAAACGAATCAGACCGGCCGTGATCGCCGCCGGAACCAGCGCGCACAACACACGTTGCCCCCACGGCATCACCGTGCGGGCGATGCGGCGCAGTCCGCACAAGACCAGCAACGACCCCAGACAAGCCGGTTCAGCCAGGACCGCCGCATTCAAAAAAGCGGGTAAACCTGCTCCATGCACGACGATTACCACCAATACCGCCCCATTGACCGCAAGCAAGGCGCGGCTCATGACGCCGATATTGCAGCAATCGGGAATCACCATCTCGGACTGCAAAGTACTGGGGGCGGACGACTGCGGCATGAGGTTGGTCAACGATAATCGGATGTTTTCAGGATACGTTCCATCAATACCACAAGTTGCAAACCAGTTCAATTTCCATGCTGAGTCGAAACAACAACGGGCTTGTTCTATAATCTAGCAATTAAATGGAACCCACCATGACAACACAACTCTCCAAAAAAAGCGAGGCGTGGTCAGCGCGCTTTTCCGAACCGGTGTCCGATCTGGTCAAGCGCTACACGGCATCGGTATTTTTCGACAAGCGTCTGGCGCAATGCGACATTGACGGATCGCTCGCCCACGCGGAGATGCTGGCGCAGCAAGGTATCATCAGTCGCGACGATTATGCCGACATTCAGCGCGGCATGCAGCAAATCCGCTCCGAGATAGCAGCGGGACAGTTCGAATGGCTGCTCGACCTGGAAGATGTGCACCTGAATATCGAAAAGCGGTTGACCGAGATCATTGGCGATGCCGGCAAGCGCCTGCATACCGGCCGCTCGCGCAACGATCAGGTCGCCACCGACATCCGCCTATACCTGCGCGCGGCTATCGACGACATCAGCGGGCTGTTGCGCGAACTGCGCCTGGCGCTGCTGGATTTGGCGGAACAACATGCGGAAACCATCCTGCCCGGCTTCACCCACATGCAGGTAGCCCAACCGATTACCTTCGGACACCATATGCTGGCCTACGTCGAGATGTTCGGGCGGGACGCCGAACGGATGGCCGACTGCCGCAAGCGCGTCAATCGCCTGCCTCTGGGGGCAGCGGCGCTGGCCGGCACCACGTTTGCGATTGATCGCGAGCGCGTCGCGCACACGCTGGGCTTCGACGAGGTATGCCGCAACTCGCTGGACGCCGTCTCGGACCGCGACTTCGCGATAGAATTCTGCGCCGCCGCCGCGCTGGTCATGACCCATATTTCACGCATGTCGGAAGAATTGGTGATCTGGATGAGCCCACGAGTCGGTTTCATCGACATCGCCGACCGCTTTTGCACCGGTTCGTCTATCATGCCGCAAAAGAAAAATCCTGACGTACCTGAATTGGCACGCGGGAAGACCGGCCGCGTGACCGGCCACTTGGTCGCATTGCTGACGCTGATGAAAGGCCAGCCGCTCGCCTACAACAAGGACAATCAGGAAGACAAGGAACCGTTGTTCGATACGGTCGACACCGTGATCGACACACTACGCATCTTCGCCGATATGGCCGGCGGCATTACCGTCAAGCCGGAAGCCATGCGCGCCGCTGCGCTGCAAGGTTATGCAACTGCGACCGACCTGGCGGATTACCTGGTCAAGAAAGGATTGCCGTTCCGCGATGCACATGAAGCAGTCGCGCGGGCCGTACGCACATGCGTCGACCGCAACTGCGACTTGGCTGATCTGACATTAACGGAAATGCAACAATTTTCGCCGCTGATCGAAGCAGACGTATTTAAGGTGCTGACGTTGGAAGGTTCCGTTGCCGCGCGCGACCATGTCGGCGGAACCGCACCAAACCAGGTGCGCAAAGCGATTATGCTATTGCGCACGCAATTGGCGTAAGAATTAGCCAGTAAGTAACACCGGGCCGATCAAAACTAGACAAGACCAACCAGGAGATAACATGCAAATCAAGACCACGTTACGAACTTTGCCAGCCCTGATGATCGCCGCCGCGTTTGCCGGGACGGCATTTGCGGCGGATATCAAACTAGGCGCCGCCGAGGCGCTGACCGGCCCTGCGGCAAAGTACGGCGTGGCGATCAAGAACGGCTTCACTCTGGCACTTGACGAGATCAATGCGAAAGGCGGCGTCAACGGCAACAAGCTCGTGTTGATCAGCGAAGACGAACAAGGCAAAAAAGAAGACGCCATCAATGCCTTCAAGAAGCTGATTTTCCAGGATAAGGTGTTGACGCTGTTCGGACCGACCTTGTCAAATTCGGCGTTCGCCGCCGACCCGATTGCGAACGCCGCGAAAATAGTGGTATTCGGCACCAGCAATACCGCCGAAGGCATCACCGCGATGGGGCCGTTTACCTTCCGCAATTCCGTGATGGAAGCCGACGTGCTGCCGATAACAATTCGCGCGGCGGCCCGGCACTTCGGCATCAAAAAAGTCGCAATAGTGTATGGCAATGACGATGCATTTACCAAGAACGGCTACGACGTATTCAAAGTCTCGCTGGCAGCGCAAAAAATTCCTGTCACCGATACCGAGACCTACGCCAAAGGCGATGTCGATTTCAAGGCGCAGCTGACCAAGATCAAAGCCACCAACCCGGATGCGATTGTCTGTTCCTGTCTGGTGGAAGAGGCCGCCAACATCATCCTGCAAACCCGCACGCTTGGCATGAAGCAGCCGTTCATCGGCGGCAATGGATTGAACTCGCCGAAACTGTTTGAAATCGCCAAAGATGCAGGCGACGATACCATCATTGGCAGCCCATGGTCCGCCGAAAACAACGCCGCCGCCAACCAGTCATTCATCACA
>PKWO01000560.1 GCA_003132085.1 Oxalobacteraceae bacterium
CATGTCGTCGAGTTCGCGCAAGACATCCTCGGCCGCAACATATTCGCCGGTGCGCTTGGCGTCGTCGCGCGACGCCAGTCCACGCGCAAGGAATTCCTTCTGCATTTGCCGACGTTCGATATTGGCTCGCAGCGACTTTTCCATGAAGCTTGAAAGGCTTTCGCCGTCCCGTAAGACACTTTCGGCGGCGCTGCGCAAGGCGGGATCGACGCGCAGTGAAGGGATGGTTTTGGTTTTCATNNATCTTTCCTTGCAAATTGGGTGGAGTCCATAGATACGATTACCGCCAATTAGCAATATTTCACGTTTTTGAATGGGTTTCTTTCGTGTAGCTCGTCCATGTAAGCATCGATACCGCCGGCCTCCTGTTCCAGGAAATGTTCCACTGCATCGGCAAAGTCCGGGTGAGCCAGCCAGTGCGCCGACCAGGTTTTTTGGGGCAGGAAGCCACGTGCCATTTTATGTTCGCCCTGAGCGCCTCCCTCAAAGCAACGCAAGCCGTTGCGTATGCAGAATTCTAGAGGTTGATAGTACGCAGTTTCAAAATGCAGGCAGGGAATGTCTTCGATTGCGCCCCAATAGCGGCCATACAAGGTCTGTTCAGTATGAATGACCAGTGAAGACGCAATCGGCGCGCCAGCGCGTTCGGCCACGATCAGCAGGATGTTTTGCGGCATGCCGGCGCCGATGCGTAAAAAGAAATCCAGATTGAGGTAAGGCGTTGACGCATGCGTGGTGTAGGTCCGGTCATAGCATTGCTTGAAGAATTGCCAATCTTCAATAGAAATTTGTTTTCCTGCTATATGCCGAAACGTGACTCCCGCCTCCATCACTTTACGTCGTTCGGCGCGAATATTCTTGCGTTTCTTGCGCTCCAGGGTCGCCAAGAAGTCGTCGAAACTTGCATAGCCGGCATTCATCCAATGAAACTGTACGCCGCTACGCAGCATGAAACCGGCTGCCTGCAACGCTTCGGCCTGTGCCTGCGGCGGGTACAGCACATGGGCCGACGATATGGCAGGGTCATTCCGCAAATTTTTCAGTTCGGCGATCAAGGCGACCAACGCAGAAGCATCGCGCGCCAGCAGCCGCGTGCCGGTTACCGGCGTAAATGGGACAGCCGACAGCAATTTTGGGTAGTACGCCAAGCCGTGCCTGCGATATGCGTCAGCCCAAGCCCAGTCGAATACATATTCACCGTAGGAATGCCATTTCAGGTAAAGCGGCATGGCGGCCTCAATTTGTTCATCCTGCCATAGCGTTAGATAATGCGGTTGCCAGCCGGATTGTGCAGATGCGCAACCGGTCTCATGCATCGCATGCAGAAATGCGAAAGAGAGGAAAGGATTGGCGTCGGGCTGCAACGCAAGCAGCGCATCCCAGCGTGCCTGACCGATTTCCGCCAGTGAATCGACGATACGCGTGCGATAATTGACCAAGTATTTTGTCCAGTCATCAAATTAAATAGTTATCATGACAGTTAAAGTTGCTATCGCTCAAATCAACAGCATTGTCGGCGATTTTGTCGGAAATTCTGCCAAAATCATCGAATTTTGCCGCCGCGCCGCTGCGCAAGGTGCTGACATAGTCGTTACCCCGGAACTTTCGCTGGTCGGCTATCCGCCGGAGGATTTGCTGTTGCGTCGATCATTCTACGCAAAAAGCGCCCAAGCGTTCGATGCGTTGACCTGCGAATTGGCGTCACTGCATGACGTGCATGTGGTGATCGGTCACCCCATATGGCGCGATGAAGGCCGTTTCAACGCCGCGTCGGTAGTGATGAATGGCGCAGTACTGGGCACTTATTGCAAAAACGATTTGCCGAACGACACGGTATTTGATGAAGAGCGGTATTTTTCTTCTGCCGATCAGCCGTTTGTGTTCGAGGTAAAAGGTGTCAGGTTCGGCCTCAATATCTGTGAAGACACTTGGTCGCTGCACGCGCCGGCCCGTGCCAAAGCAGCAGGCGCGCAAGTCTTGCTGGTGCCTAACGCGTCGCCGTATCACATGAACAAGCAACATTTGCGCTATGAGGTGATGCGTGCCAACGTCATTGCGCAAGGCCTGAGCCTGGTTTATGCAAACTTGATCGGCGGTCAGGACGAATTGATTTTCGACGGCGACTCGTTCGTGATGAACAAGGATGGAGAGATCTGCGTGCAATTGCAACATTTTGAAGAAGACATGCAGATCGTCGAATTCATCGGTGCGGATCCTCGCCGGGGCCCCGCTTCGACCGAGTTGCCGGTGCCGGCACAGGTCTATAAGGGACTGGTTTTGGGCGTGCACGATTACATAAGCAAAAATGGCTTCCCAAGTGTCATCGTCGGCCTGTCCGGTGGGGTTGATTCGGCGTTGACGCTGGCGCTGGCGGTTGACGCGTTAGGTGCTGATAAAGTGCGCGCCGTCATGATGCCCTCGCCATACACGGCTGAGATTTCATGGCTGGATTCACGCGAGATGGTGCGACGTTTGGGCGTCCGGTATGACGAAATCTCGATTAACGATTGTTTCTCGACTTTTCGTTGCACGTTGGCAACGGAATTCTCGGGGTTACCGGAAGACACGACTGAAGAAAATATTCAGGCACGCATTCGCGGTACCATCTTGATGGCCTTGTCGAATAAGCACGGCTCGATTGTGTTAACTACCGGCAATAAGAGTGAAATGGCAGTCGGCTACTGTACATTGTATGGTGACATGGCGGGCGGCTTCGCGGTGATCAAGGATATTGCAAAGACTCTGGTGTATCAGCTTTGCGACTATCGAAATACGCTTTCTGAGGTGATTCCGCAACGGATTTTGAGTCGGGCGCCCTCCGCCGAGTTGCGGCCAGGCCAGACTGATCAGGATTCCTTGCCGCCGTATGAGGTGTTGGACGCAATCATGCAACGCTATATGGAAGAGAACCAGAGTGTGGCTGAAATTCTCGCTGCCGGTTACCGACCGGAAGATGTTGATCGTATTACGCACTTGATTAGAATAAACGAATACAAACGCCGTCAGGCTCCTATCGGAATACGCGTGACCCATCGCGCATTCGGGCGTGACTGGCGATATCCGATCACCTCGAAATTTCGCGATTGAATGAGAATGGTTTTTTGATCGCGTTGTGGACGGCTAAATTGAGGCATTTGCAAGGTAATTTATATTAAGGAGATTTTCATGAAACAAGTGACTGCAATCATCAAACCCTTCAAGCTTGACGAAGTTCGCGAGGCGTTGGCGGAAGTCGGCGTTACCGGCCTGACTGTCACGGAGGTGAAGGGATTCGGCCGTCAAAAAGGGCATACCGAACTCTATCGCGGTGCGGAATATGTGGTGGATTTTCTGCCGAAAGTGAAAGTGGAAGTTGTAGTCGACGATCAGGTCGCCGAACACGCGGTTGAAGCGATCATCAAGGCCGCCCGCACCGGCAAGATCGGCG
>PKWO01000104.1 GCA_003132085.1 Oxalobacteraceae bacterium
GCGCCACTTTCCATTTGAACCAGGAAGTTACGCTGGTGGAAAAACGCGAAGACGGACGTTTCAATCTCGAAACCTCCGCAGGCACGCGCTTTATTACCAAAACCATTTTTATTGCGGCCGGGGTCGGTTCGTTCCAACCGCGCACGATCAAGGTTGACGGCATCGAGCGCTTTGAAGGCACGCAACTGTCCTATCGGGTCAAGAACCCGAGCCAATATGAAGGCAAGAATCTGGTCATCTGCGGTGGCGGCGATTCCGCGCTGGACTGGGCATTGAATTTCGTCGGCAAAGCCGAATCGGTGATTTTGCTGCACAGGCGCGAAGAGTTCCGGGCGGCGCCGGCTTCGGTCGCCAAGATGAAAGAATTGTGCGACGACTATCAAATGCAATTTCTGGTCGGCCAGATAACCGGTTTTGACACTCAGGATGAGCGATTGTCCGAAATCAGGGTGACCGGGGCAGATGGCGTCACCCGCCGCTTGCCGCTCGACCACTTGCTGGTGTTTTTCGGTCTGTCTCCCAAACTCGGACCGATCGCCGAATGGGGCCTGGACATCGAGCGCAGGCAATTAAAAGTCGGCACGGAGAAGTTTGAAACCAACGTGCCTGGCATTTTTGCGGTAGGCGACATCAACACCTATCCAGGCAAGAAAAAATTGATCTTGTCCGGCTTCCATGAAGCAGCACTGGCCGCCTTCGGCGCCGCACCGTATATTTTCCCGGAAAAGAAAATTCACATGCAGTACACCACCACATCACCGAAGCTGCATAAAATTCTCGGTGTTGAGAGTCCGGTATTCGACTAGCCCTGTGGCTAGCCGATCAGGAAACCGGGGGGGCTGCTGCCGGCGCCAAGCCCGGCGTGGCGAGAGAATCCAGCAAATCGAATAACGTCTTGGTTTGCTTCAAAATCGCATCCCAGTTGATCGCAATGGGCGAAGTACTGGACTGACTCGCCTGGCTGTCCACTGGATTAGACGTCAGCACGCCGGTATTTCCTACGCTCAAATTGGCTTCCGGATTCGCGCCTGCCACATTGGATATCATTGACTGCTGTTGCGGCAACCGACTGCTCCCGGCGCCGCTTGCGCTTGCCGCGGATGTGGTATTGCCGGTACCGGCAGCAGTGGCGCTTTGGTCGAGTTGGAGTTCGATCTGAAACTCAAAACTACGGCCGTCGGCGGTAACGATATGACCCTCGCCGATGAAAGTTGCGTCTTGCGCACTGCTGAACTGCGCGCTTGATTGGCTACCGGCGGACGGCGGATTGCTGGCGCCATATGCTTGCCCGCTTGACTGATGTGACTGTTGCGTAACAGACGCGGAGGCCGATACATTGTAGGATACGGAATTGAAGGTAATCTGAGTGCCGGATTCGTCCGCCGCAGAAATGATGCCAAGTGCCGCCAACGACTTGTCGGTCAACGTGGTGAGCAATTGTTCTTCCTGAACAACGCTGGACGATCCAGATTGTGTGCCGCTCGCGTCTTGCGCCTGCAATGAGCGCGCAGCATTGGTGACGGTCACTTGATCTGCACCCGTCGATGCGGCCGACTGGCTCGCGCTAAGCCCCTGTACTGCGTTGCGGCTGGCCGCACTAGCCCGCCCCGATTGATACTGCGGGAAGTAATTGGTAGCGCTGGTTAAGTTGCCGATGGACATTATGTGCGAACTGGGCTGTTTATTATTCAATTACGTCCAGACCGAGCAAAACTTGACCCCAGGGTATGATTGAATTCGCTTTGGGCAAAGCACCAACTGTTAAAGCAGTTTTTCCGGACTGAACGTTTCCTTCGAATTCCAGATCGCCGGAATCGGTCTTATTTCACTTTTAGTGCGTCACAACGTTCGATGGCGCACGGACGCCAGAAACAGTTAACCATAAGATTAAACCGTTTGCATAGCCTTGACGCCCGCTATGGCTATGCCTATGGCTACATTAAATCTGAAACAAACCGTTACCGGAGTTACTTGCTGGAATAATTTGAAGGTCAACCAGCACAAATCGGCGACCGTTATACGTTCAATACCGAGATGTTCCTTTTGTGCTATGTTGTTGGTTGTCAAGCGATTCTTTGAATAAACCAATTCTGCGCGTTTGGTATATACCCATGGCAGATTGAGAAATTTATTCAAAAAAATCGAAATTTCAAGAAAATGTCCGACTAATTGTCTTTGACGCATTGCAGCAATACTGAATTAACTAGACAATCCAACGACATCGGTACCAGACGAAAGAGGCTAATATGCTTTACCAATTCCACGAATTAAACCGAAGCTTTCTCACGCCACTGATACAGTGGGCCGAGGCGTCTTCCAAATTGTTCACTAATCCGGTTTCGCCATTCGCCCATACGCCGTTTGCGCAGCGGATCGCAGCCGGTTACGAATTGATGTATCGGCTGGGGAAAGACTACGAAAAACCGCAGTTCGATATCAAGTCGGTTCCGGTAAACGGCGAATCGGTCAGCGTATTTGAAGAAATTGCCCAGGAAAAATCGTTCTGCACCTTGATTCATTTCAAAAAAGACTTGAGCGCAAAAAAGTTCGCCGGATTGAAGCAACCTACTGTCTTGTTGGTGGCGCCTTTGTCGGGACACCACTCGACGCTGTTGCGCGACACCGTGCGCAGTTTGCTGTCCGACCACGACGTCTATATCACCGATTGGACCGATGCACGCATGGTGCCGGAATCCGCCGGCGCTTTCCACCTGCATGACTACATCTATTACGTGCAAGACTTTATCCGCCAGCTTGGGCCTGACTTGCATGTGATTTCGGTATGCCAGCCGACGGTGCCTGTGCTGGCGGCGATCTCGTTGATGGCGACTGCGCACGACCCGAAATTACCGAAAACAATGACGATGATGGGCGGACCGATAGATCCGCGCAAGTCACCAACGCAGGTCAACAACCTAGCCACTGAAAAGCCTTATTCCTGGTTCGAAAACAAGGTGATCTACAGCATACCGCCGAATTACCCCGGTTTCGGACGCAAGGTGTATCCGGGCTTTTTGCAACACGCCGGCTTCATTGCGATGAATCCGGGGCGACATGCCCAAAGCCACTGGGATTTTTACGAGCATTTGCGTGAGGGTGACAACGAATCTGCGGAAGAACATCGCAAGTTCTACGACGATTACAACGCCGTGCTTGATATGCCCGCCGAGTACTATTTGGAAACGATCAAAACCGTGTTCCAGGAATTCAACCTGCCGATGGGTACTTGGAAAGTGGAAGGTAAACTGGTGCGTCCGCAAGACATCAAGACGGTTGCCTTATTCACGATAGAGGGCGAACTGGACGACATTTCCGGATCTGGTCAGACCCAAGCCGCTCATGACCTGTGTTCTTCCATCCCCGCGGAGCAGAAGCAACATTTCACTGCGCCGAAATGCGGCCACTATGGTATCTTTTCGGGCCGCCGTTGGCGCGAAATTATCTCTCCAAAAATTACGGAATTTATCAAGGCACACGCTTGAAACAGTCGCTCCGTTAAATTTCCGGACAACCTACGCGCAAAGGCCGTTCACCTGAAAAGGTGAACGGCCTTTGCGTTTGAGTTTCCCCGGGGCCACCAATCGACACAACACGACGCTCCGAACGCAAAAAATAAAGACTAGACTAGTATAATCCCGAGTTATGCCGGAACTGAACCAACCATCGCTTGCCGATCAGATTGAAGATCTGCTGCCGCAAACCCAGTGCACCAAGTGCGCTTACCCGGCTTGCCGTCCGTATGCCGAAGCCATCGCCGGCGGACAGGCCAATTACAACCAATGTCCTCCGGGCGGCGCCGAAGGGATAGCCCGCCTCGCGCATTTGCTCGGCAAACCGGTGATCCCGCTCAATCCTGAAAATGGGCAAGAGCGCGTGCGCCCGGTCGCGGTAATTGATGAAGCCTTATGCATCGGTTGCACACTATGCATTCAGGCTTGTCCGGTCGATGCGATCATCGGCGCCGCCAAGCAGATGCATACGATATTGCCCGATCTCTGCACCGGCTGCGATTTGTGTGTTGCACCTTGTCCGGTCGATTGCATTGCAATGGTCGATGTCACTCCCGGACGAACCGGCTGGGCCGCATGGTCGCAACAGCAGGCCGATAGCGCAAGGCAGCGCCACGATTTTCGCCGCGCGCGCCTGCAACGTGAAAAAGCGGAAAACGATGCCCGCCTGGCGGCCAAGGCTGCGGCAAAATTGCATGTGCTTCAGACTGAAGTCGTCGCGACACCGGCGGAGCGAATGGAAAAGGAACGCAAAAAAGCCATCATACAAGCGGCCATCGAACGGGCGCGTATAAAAAAAGAGCAAGCAGCGAAAGGCGAAACATGAACGCTGAAAAGCGACGTGAGATATTTACCCGTTTGCAGGCCGCCAACCCTCATCCGACCACCGAACTGGAATATACAACGCCGTTCGAGTTATTGATTGCGGTCATCCTCTCCGCGCAAGCGACCGATGTCTCGGTCAACAAGGCGACGCGCAAGCTGTATAAGGTGGCCAACACACCGCGTGCCATCTGGAATCTCGGAGTGGACGGCTTGATTCCATTTATTCAAAGCATCGGCCTGTATCGCACCAAAGCGAAGAACGTAGTCGAAACCTGCCGCCTGTTGCTGGCCGAACACGCAGGAGAAGTCCCGCGTTCGCGCGAAGCCTTGCAAGCGCTCCCCGGCGTCGGCCGGAAAACAGCGAATGTAGTCCTCAACACGGCATTTGGGCAGCCTACCATTGCCGTTGATACGCATATCTTCCGGGTTTCCAACCGCACCGGAATCGCACCGGGGAAAAATGTCGACGAAGTGGAACGCAAACTGACGAAACTGATTCCCGCCGAATTCCTGCTTGACGCGCACCACTGGCTGATCCTGCATGGACGTTATACTTGCACTGCGCGCAATCCGCAATGCTGGAACTGCATGATTGCCGACCTGTGCGACTTCAAATCGAAAACGCCGTTGCCGGTAAAGGGCGTTTGATCGTGGAAGCTTTTTTCAATACGGCGGTGATCGTTGCGATCGGAGAAATGGGTGATAAGACCCAGGTGCTGGCACTCTTGCTGGCCGCACGCTACCGCAAACCGTGGGCGATCGCGTTCGGTATTTTGATCGCCACGGTATTGTCGATGAGTGTCACTGCGTGGCTCGGATCGTTCATGTCGGATCTATTCCCACCCCATGTGTTGCGCTGGATTTTAGTGGCAATGTTTTTTGCGGTGGCGGTATGGGCCTTGATGCCCGAGCATCACAACAACGACGACCAACCGGTATTCAAATCGTCGGCCAGCCTGGTATTGACCGCATTCATCACCTTCCTGCTGGCAGAAATGGGCGACAAGTCTCAAGCTGCGACCTTTCTGCTGGCAGCGAGATACCATCAGTTCGGCTGGGTGATGGCGGGCTCAAGCGTAGGGGTGATGTGTTCAATCGCGCCGGCCATCCTGCTTGGGAAAACGACCGCGCAGTGGCTGCCGCTTAAATGGGTGCGCGTTGCAGCCGCCTGCATATTCGCGCTTCTCGGATGCTGGCTTCTGATTTTCGGACTGAGCGAATAGCGAAGGCAAGCCGGCCCTCATGGGCGGCCACGCGCTGGGGGGCCGGAGCACCGCGGATGCCGGACACGCTGCGCAAGCGACAGTTAAACTACCTTGCAAGCCTCTTCAAATGACAAGCGCGGCGATCTTCCGAATAACTTATCCGGATCGCCATACCCGAGGTTGCAAATGAAATTGGCCTTGACCGCGGTACCGGCAAAGAACGCTGCATTGACCTTATCGGGATCAAACCCTGACATGGGCCCGCAGTCAATGCCTACCGCCCGCGCCGCCATGATGAAATAGCCGCCTTGCAATGATGAATTTCTAAATGCGGTCACGTCGATCAACGGCTGGTTGCCGGCAAACCAGGATTTGGCATCGGCATGCAGGAACAACTGCGGCAACTTGTGATAAAACTCCATATCCATGCCGATAATGGCGGTCACCGGCGCGGATCTGGTCTTATCCACATTGGCGGGAGCCATACAAGTCAGCAATTTCTCTTTTTCTTCGGCAGATTTGACGAAAACAATGCGCGCCGGCGAGCAATTGGCAGAGGTAGGCCCCCATTTCATCAGGTCATAGATTTGCTGCAATTGATTATCTGTTACCGGCTTGTCGAGCCAACCGTTGTGCGTGCGGGCATCGTGAAAAAGAGTATTGAGGGCTGCTTCATCAATCATGGTCGTGTCCATTCATTATCTTGGTCAAACAATTTATCTGAATTGGTATGGGAGGGGAATGGCAGCTATCTTAATCCAATCTGCGTTTCGCCGTTTGTGCGTACAATGGCCAACTCACTATTCACCATCGACTTTTGCCTCGCCATGTTCAACCCTTCACAGACCGATGTCCGCCGGTTTTTTTGCGAAACCTACCGCAAACATACCCACAAAGAAATCCTGACGCCACTGGAAGCGATAGCCCGGGACTGGATCATCCAACACCCAGAATATGCGGACATACTAGGCGATCTCGACGCCGCCCTGAAAGCCGACTATACGGTCGAAGGAGGACAGAGCAATCCGTTCTTACATCTATCCATGCATCTATCGATTGCAGAACAGGTATCGATCGATCAACCACCCGGAATCCAGGCAGCCTATCTGGCGCTTGCACAAAGAACCGGCTCCGCGCATGACGCCCACCATCAGATCATGGAATGCCTTGGCCAGATGATCTGGACCTCGCAGCGAAACAACTTGCCGCCGGATGGCGCAGCCTATGTGGAATGCGTGAAGCGGCGTTAGCAGGCGCATAAGAAAAAAGCCACGAGATTCCATGGCTTTTTGATCGGCATCAGAGTGTTCTCATGGTCGCAGGAAGTCCTGAGATCATGCATCGACCATCTGCTTACTCGATGGAGGCGGAGTGGTGAATGAACTTGGACTCAGGGTCAAGCACCAGCGACCCCGGCAAGCTATGCACATAGGCAGCGATGTCCTGAATATCCTGCGGCGACAACTGCTTGGCCTGGCCGTTCATGATTGGATTGCCGCGCCCGTTCGCGCCGTCGGCACCGCGTTGATAGGCAGTCAGCGCATGGGCAATGTAGTCCTTATGCTGGCCGGCAAGCTTCGGATAACTGGGGTCGATCGGGCTGGTCAGATCCTTGCCGTGGCAAGCTATGCAACCGTATTTTTGCACTGCCGCTTTGCCGGCTTCCTCATCGCCGCCAGCCACTGCATTGAACGACGCCGCGCAAGCGAGCATGAGCACCGTCGAAGTAACAATCTTGTTCATAATGTGCTCCCCTTATTTCTGCTGCGAATAGTAAGCGGCAAGATCAGCCATGTCTTGATCCGACAAGCCTCCCGCAATACCGCGCATGCTAGGGTTCTTACGCTCGCCCTTTTGATAAGCCTTCAGCGCATTCTCAATGTACTTGGCGGACTGACCGCCAATCTTGGGAACCTGGAAGACTTCAGGGAAAGTGGCTTTATAGTCGGGAATGCCATGGCAACCGACACACATGGCAGTCTTGTTTTCGGCCGCCTTGGCGTTACCGACCGCATCCGCTGCTGCAGCGAAGTTGACGATGCCCGCAAGCGCGAGAAGTGCAAGTAATTTTTTCATGTTAGATGGGTAATTAAAGCGAAACCGACTTGGTGCAAAAGCCACCGCCACAACGCATTTTAAGGCCGAAAACTGCATTCGCACCGAAAACCTTGCCGCGCGGAACAAAAACCGCTCGATTTTACTCCAATCCATGGCATCAGTCCATGATTGCGATCAAACGCAAGCTTGTCGGTGAGAAATGCCGCTGGAGAAGCCTCGCGGGCAGCTCCTACCCACGCGCACTTTCTCGCTTATACTTGATCCCATTCCCTACTTGACGGTATCCGCCATGCAACACCAAAAACGCTTCGAAGGTTCACAAAGTTACGTTGCAACAGGTGATTTGAAGCTGGCTGTCAATGCCGCTTTGACCCTGCAACGCCCGCTATTGATTAAAGGCGAGCCGGGTACCGGCAAGACCATGCTTGCTGAAGAAGTAGCGGCAGCTCTTAACATGCCGTTGTTGCAATGGCACATTAAGTCGACCACCAAGGCGCAGCAGGGTTTATATGAATATGACGCAGTGTCACGCCTTCGCGACTCGCAACTTGGTGATGAACGGGTCAAGGACATCCACAATTACATCGTCAAAGGGGTATTGTGGCAAGCGTTTACCGCCCATGAACAAGTCGTGCTGTTGATCGACGAAATCGACAAGGCCGATATCGAATTCCCCAACGATCTGTTGCGCGAACTCGACCGGATGGAATTTTACGTCTACGAAACACGTGAGATGGTGACGGCGATACATCGCCCGTTGGTCATCATTACCTCCAACAATGAAAAAGAATTGCCTGACGCTTTCCTGCGCAGGTGTTTTTTCCATTACATCAAATTTCCGGATAAGGACACGATGCAGCAAATCGTCGACGTCCACTTCCCGACCCTGAAAAAAGATTTGCTGGCGCAGGCGCTGCAGACCTTTTATGAAGTGCGCGATGTACCCGGTCTGAAGAAGAAACCGTCGACCTCCGAGCTATTGGATTGGCTAAAATTACTGCTGGCGGAAGACATTCCGCCGGACGCCCTGCGTAGCAAGGATGCGAAAAGCATCGTGCCGCCGCTGCATGGCGCCCTGCTTAAAAACGAACAAGACGTGCATCTGTTTGAGCGGCTGGTTTTCATGTCGCGCACCAACCGCTGAGAGCCATATGAATTTCACCGCACCAGTGACGCTGACGGGGCGACATACGACACTGGAGCCGCTTACGCCCGAGCATCGCGATGCACTGGCCAGCGCGGTAAATGACGGCGAGATGTGGCGGCTATGGTATACGTCGATCCCGAAACCTGAAAATATGCTGGCGGAAATTGAACGCCGAATCGACCAGCAATCGAAGGGCAGCATGCTTCCCTTCGCGGTCCGGCGCAACGATACCGGTGCAATCTGCGGCATGACCACCTATCTCAACATTGATGCGCTCAACCGACACGTCGAAATCGGCGCAACATGGTACGCCGCCAGCGCACAACGCACCGGCATCAACACCGAAGCCAAGCTATTGCTGCTCGCCCATGCATTCGAACAATTGAAATGCATCGCCGTCGAATTCCGCACCAGTTTCATGAATCAGCAGTCACGCGCGGCGATTGCGCGGCTGGGCGCAAAACAAGACGGGATTTTGCGCAATCATATCTTGATGCCCGGAGCCGGTTATCGCGATACCCTCGTTTTTTCGATCATCGAGTCCGAATGGCCGACCATTAAACGGCATTTACAATACAAGCTTGAACGCTGAGTCGGCCCTATGCTAATCGATTTCTTTTTCACGCTCAAAGATGCCAAGATTCCTGTATCAATCAAGGAATTTCTGATCCTGCTCGAAGCGATGCAAAAAAATGTGACAGGACCGTCCCTGGACGATTTCTATTACCTGTCGCGCATCACGCTGGTCAAGGACGAGGCGCACTACGACAAGTTCGACAAAGCATTCGGGATGTATTTCAAGGGAATCGATGCGGTATTCGACAAGAATGCAGAAATCCCGCTCGACTGGCTGTTGAAACGCATGGAGCGCGAGTTGACGCCCGAGCAAAAAGAACTGCTGGAAAAATTCGGCTACGACAAATTGATGGATCGGCTGAAAGAATTGCTGGCCGAGCAGAAAGAGCGCCATGAAGGCGGCAGCAAGTGGATCGGCACTGGCGGCACATCGCCGTTCGGTAACGGCGGACAAAATCCGGAGGGCATACGCATCGGCGGTGAAGGCGGCAGCCGAACCGCAGTCAAAGTGTGGGAAGCGCGCGCCTATCGCGACTATGACGCCGAGCGCGAACTAGGCACGCGCAATATCAAGGTCGCGCTGCGGCGCCTGCGCAAATTCGCGCGTCAGGGCGCCGAGGACGAGTTGGCGCTGGATGCGACGATACGCGCCACTGCCAACAACGCCGGTTACCTCGACATCAAGATGCAGCCGGAGCGCAAAAACAATATCAAGGTGTTGATGTTGCTCGATGTCGGCGGCACCATGGACGATCATATTGCGCGCACCGAAGAATTATTCTCGGCGGCCAAGACTGAATTCAAGAACATGGAGTTTTTTTACTTCCATAACTGCGTGTACGACTTCCTGTGGAAAAACAATCGCCGCCGGCACGCGGAGCGCTTCCCGACCTGGGATATTTTACGCAAATACACAGCCGACACCAAACTGATTTTCGTCGGCGACGCAACCATGAGCCCCTATGAAATCCTGCAGGCGGGCGGTTCAGTCGAATACAACAACGACGAGGCGGGAGCCGAATGGCTGCAACGCTTCACCAACACTTTTCCTAAATTCATCTGGCTTAACCCGGAACCGGAAGGGTTGTGGCAATACCGTCAATCGATCTCGGTGGTGCGGCAATTGATGAACAACCGCATGTTTCCGCTCACCATAGAAGGTTTGGAACGCGGCATGCGCCTGCTGAGCAAATAAGTTAGCGCGACAACACCGGCAAGAATTTCTTGAGCACCGACAGCAAGTGATGAATAGCGATCGGTTTATTCAAGAAACCGTCCACTCCCGCATGGCGGGCCTGCTGAACGTCGTAGACGAACGGCTTGCCCACCAGAAAAATAACTATTGCATTTCCGACATGACTAACCGACTTGATCTGCTCGCACAAGCCGTAAGGATCAATTGCTGGCATTGAAGTATTGACCAATACCACCGCGAAATTCTGCGAACCGCATAGATTGACAGCCTTGTCTTCGCTATTTACCCAGGCCACCGGCAAGTTGTGTCGCAATAGGAGTTCCGACACATATTCGCAAAAAGTGGAATTTTTGTCGACAATCAAGATGCCTCCGCCAGCCGAACCGCGCACTCGCATGCGTTGATATTCGGATGGGTCGGTCAAATCCAAGTCAAGCCGGTCGCGGCGACGCCGTTCGGGTACCGACACGATACTTGACGCATCCAGACGGGATAACGCATCGGCGCGTTTTTCAACCATGGCATCCAGCGCTGAAAATAGCCTGCTGGGTTGCAAAGGACGGGCCAAGCATGGATACGGCAGCACAACATTGGGCACGCCGACCAGCAGCGCCGGGCGTGCTTCGCTCGGCGTCAAGTCGGACAACGTTACGAGTGCCTTCAGTTCGTCGGCATTGACCAGGTATAAATCGGGGTCTTGCAGATTATCTTCAAGCAGACGGAAATAGCCATAGCCGCTACCGTTGCCTTGTTTGCCGGCAAAGCTTGCCGCAATAGCATCCGCCTCTTCTTCAGGGAAGCCAATCAAGCGAACGGCAAATGGGAAACTGTGAGCTGGCATGATGCAGACATTTTATAAAGGTTTCACGTGATTCCACCAGCTTAATTTCACTGGAAGAGCAATATGTAATATTGTTTAACCAATAGTGCGCGTGAACCCGCAAGCTGGAATTTTCAGCCCACCATGCCCAAACGGCCGGAAGACGCTTGCAGCCCGGCCGAAAACATTGCATATTCACAATATACATTACGGATATTTGTTTCGCATCTTTAGTAAAAAATTGACAATCGAACACCGGAAGATGATTTCTTTTTTGCGTCGTGAAGTAACTCGTCGAGCCAACCAGCGCTTTTTTCATTAGAATGCAGACACTTTTACCGATGATTACGGGTTGATCCGACTATTCGGACTATTCGATAACTCAGCGAAATCATTCGTACGCACTCCATCAGCGGCACAACAATTCATTACCTACCGTCCCCATTGCATGGCAACTAAAAAATCTTCCGCATCCGATTACAGCGAATCTTCCATCCGCGTCCTCAAAGGACTTGAACCGGTCAAGCAACGTCCCGGAATGTACACGCGCACCGAAAATCCGCTGCATATCATTCAGGAAGTGATCGACAATGCGTCCGACGAAGCGCTAGGCGGGTATTGCAAGCATATGATGGTTACTCTCAACACCGACGGCAGCGTCAGCGTCGAAGACGACGGGCGCGGCATTCCGGTTGGATTGCACCCTGAAGAGAAAGTACCGACCGTCGAAATCGTCTTTACCCGCCTGCATACAGGCGGCAAGTTCGACAAGGGTTCCGGCGGCG
>PKWO01000081.1 GCA_003132085.1 Oxalobacteraceae bacterium
TGCCGGGATAAAAACTCCACGCCACCACGTCGCCGTGGCCGCCAATGCGCTTGCCCTTGTAGCGCGCGCCATGCGCCTGTGCCGCGTCTTCCAGCACGCGCAAACCGTGCTTGCGCGCAATCGCCAGGATCGGGTCGAGATCGGCTGACTGCCCGTATAGGTGTACCGGAATGATCGCGCGCGTGCGGGTCGTGATGGCCGCTTCGATCAGCGCCGGATCGATGTTGAAAGAAGCTTCAATCGGCTCCACCGGTATCGGAATCGCCCCACATTGGCTGACCGCAAGCCAAGTGGCAATGTAGGTGTTCGACGGCACGATGACTTCGTCCCCAGCGCCAATACCCATCGCGCGCAACGCTAGGTGCAAGGCATCGAGTCCATTGCCGACGCCGACGCAATGACGTGTACCAGTATAGGCTGTGAACGCCTGCTCAAATGCCTCAACATCACCGCCGCCGATGTACCATCCCGAGCGCAGCGATGTTAGGACCGCCTGTTCGATTTCTGTCTGCAATTCATTATATGCGGCAGCCAGATCGAGGAATGAGACAATCACGCGCTCCACCGTGCTCTCATGAATTCCGCGTAATCGCGGAAATAATCCGATTCGTCATATTTATTGGAAGCCAGCGCCACGCACACTGAACCCGACGAAAAGTTGTCAATCTCGCGCCAGGCCAACGGCGGCAGGTACAGTCCGAAGTATGAACGGTTCAGATGGAATCGCTTCGACTGCTTGCCGTCACTCACCACCACGTCGAAGCTGCCCGACATCGCGATCAGGAATTGATCGCAAGTTTTCAGCGCATGGCCGGCGCGGTCTGAACCGCCCGGCACGTCATATAAGTAAAAAACGCGTTTGATCTCGAATGGAATCTGATTATTCGATTCGATAAAAGTCAGATTGCCACGTGGGTCGTGAATCTTTGGTAACTCGATAATCCTGCAATCGTCAATTGACATATACACCCCTATATTTATCCTTTAATGACGCGATGGACGGCGCGACTACCACGCCTTCCAGGGACATCATTCACGAAACTCCCATACGCCTCGATTGTAGAACATATTTTGAACCCATAGTCGCGCGATCACAAGCGTGGTGGGAAATCAAATCCATTTGACATATTCTCGACAAGGGTTGCCACAATCCGCGCCGGATTGCCGGCGATGACGGACATGGGCGGTGCTTCAAACGAAGGCGGGACTACGCAGCCAGCCGCAATGACACATCCGTTGCCAACTCGGCAGCCTTTCAGGATGGTTACGCGGAATCCAATGAATACGTCATCACCGATTACTACCTGCTGCGGCTTCTGGTCCGCCAAATTACGCCTTCCGATCTCTAACTCGTGGTTGTTGGAGTCCGTTATCATCAATTCGGGGCCGATGAGGCAGCGCCTACCGATCCTGATACCGGCGCCTTCCGAAATAATAGTGGCGCGATTGTTGATAGTGGTGTCCTCACCAATTTCAATTACGGAGTTCTCGGTGCGCGCCTCGATGTAGCTGCAAGCGTATGCACCAGGTGACTGTACAACACCCAAAATGGTGCTTGCAGTCAAACGAATCCGCCCGCGCCCTTTGAAAACCGTTGGACTCAGCAAATTGACGGACTTCGGCCCACGCGGATCGTCATTTGCAACCTCTACTATCTGTTTATCAGAGACATGGTAAAAATAGTGGATCAACACTGATCGAACCATGCTCTCAAGGGAAAATGGATCGGTCTGAAGTATCAACTTCTGACAGCGCTCCAGTTTGCGTTTCATAGTACATCCCGGCTAGAGCCGCTTGGTGGCGAAAGTAAGGCAGGTATCAACAGCATGGGTTCCTTCGTGATTCGGTTTGGCGGACCTTGCTGCAAGCAACGCGAGCCAATTGATCTTTCCGCACACTATCGACCGAAAATATGCCTTTCAATCGGCCGAGAATAACGTGAAAGCCGCGTCTATTCATCTTCTATCCGGGAATAGTTGAGAATAGCGGCGTTAAGAAGGTATCACAGACCCGCTAGAACCGAATCCCTGAATCGCGAAAACGACTCTATATATCGGCCGTCGCCGGTACTCAGAAAAGCTATTTTGAGTGCATTCGCAATACGCATTTCATGATCCAGGCGGGAAGCCGGAATACCCGTTCTGGTAAGCGTGAACGGATCGTAAGCCTTTGTCGAAAATTGATCGGATATCAATAAAAGAGTTGCCAAGCGCTCCATCATGAACACCTTCAAACCGACCTCGCCCACCACTTGTTGATGATATTGGGTCGACGCATTCAAGGTTGCCGCCAAAGGGCCGTCCGCCGATTCGGAAATAGCAAATAATTTCTCCCCCAGCTCCAGCCACTTCAGCCAGAAACGCGGTTTGGCGACAAAGTAGTTCGAAAATATGGAATTGTTGTAATCGCAAACGATGGAGCGCAAATCGACCGGAATGCCGATCTCGGACGCAAATTGCTGCACTGCACCCAAAAGACCCGGATGATTCGCCTCGCCATGCTCAAACACATTTAAAAAGAATGACGATTGCTCGACGAACGGCGAAAATATATAAACATCGGCCTCGTTCGCATCGATGAAGTCACCGACATTTTTCCCGGTCAAGCCGGTTTTGAGCTGGAACTTCGGGGAAAAGAATCCGTAGTAGGCGTCATTATCCAGTTGATTCGACTTCAAAAAAGTCTGGATCGGCCAATATTCCCGCCAGTCGGGACGTTCATTTTTGGCATTGTCCAATGGCAGAAATTGGGGGTCCAGGCTGGCACGGGTGGCTTCGTCGTAATAAATTTGATATATATGGTGGAGTTTCATGGTGGAGTTTCATGGTGGGGTTTCATCGTCCGTAATCTATCTTCATTTCAGTTTCACCGCAATCGGTCGCGAACCGCCGAAAACGCATTCAAATAATGCGGAAACCCCTGTTCCCGCATCGCGATTTTCAGCGCATCGCTAATGACCGCATCCAGTTTGCTTTCCCCCAATTTGGTAGCCGACCACGCACACGCAAAGGTGTTATACGCATGCACCTTCCAGGCTGGATTAATCGTCAGCAGCAAGGAGACGATGCGTTCCATCAAAAACACCTTGCGCTGCACCGCGCCGGTATAGTTGGTTGCATGGAGCAGCGCATGCCTCACCTCACCGTCCGCACTATCGGCGCCTTCGCAAATCGCAAACAGCTTCTCATTCATGTCCAGCCATGCGCGCCAAAAGTCCGGGCGGGCGACGAAATAGTTGCTGAACACGATTTGCCGGGAATCCATCAGCAACGAACTCAAGCTTAGCGGCATGCCGATCAAAGCCAGAAAAGCCTCGCTGGCCTTCGTAAAACCGGGGTCAAACACCTCGTTTTGTTCAAACACATTGAGGAAAAATGCACCCATGTCAGGCTGCGGATTAAAGGTAATGACATCCGTGCCCGGTGGCGACGACCGGACGAATTCAACCACCTGAGAATGGCTTAATCCGGTTTTTTCCTCAAATCGCGGCGAGAAAAACCCGTAGTAACACTCGTCCGACAATGCGTGATTGAGCAAAAAATTCCTGATCGGCCAATACTCGCGCCAGTCGTTCCGCTTTCCATCCAGATTGTCCAGGATAAGATATCCCGGTGCGACATCTTCCAGGGTTTTCTGGGAATAGGCGATTTGGTGTAGCTTGATATCAGTCATATTAGTCAGTCAAATCCATCAAAATCGCAACAGGCTTCGCACTTCATGCGAGCCACAGCGCCCCCTAGTAGACCGTATCCGGTGCAATTCCGTCAAGCCATGCTTTTGCCCAGCCCGTCAATCAGACTTCCCCGTAAGCCGCAAGCGTTTTTTCGGTCGTCTATCGAATTTTTCTCGAAAAATTAAAGAATTGTTCCAAAGCAACCGATGAAAGGTGTAGCAAGCTTCGGCAAGAACGGAAAAAAATTAAAGTTACGTTCAACTCTAAACTTTTTCCAGTCTTGTCCGATAAATAAAACAACAGCGGTTTGTTTGCAGTCAACCAGTGGGCGAACCAAAGTTGGCGGTGATTGAGCCGGAAACCATCGAATCCACATAGGAGAAATACCATGGCCTCATTTATCAATACCAACGTGGCGTCGTTGAATGCCCAGATCAACCTGTCGAATTCGCAGGGCGGCCTTACGCAGTCGCTGCAACGTCTGTCCTCCGGTTTGCGCATCAATAGCGCAGCCGATGATGCCGCAGGTCTGGCAATTTCGACACGCATGACGTCGCAAATCAACGGCCTCACGCAAGCTGCCCAAAACGCGAATGACGGCATTTCGCTGGCACAAACCGCCGGCGGCGCGCTCACTTCAGTCAGCGCCAACCTGCAAACACTGCGTCAGTTGGCGGTTCAATCGGCCAACTCAACCAACACCGCTTCCGACCGCAAGGCGTTGAATGCTGAAGCGCAACAGTTGGTAAGCGAAATACAAAATACGGCGACAACTACCCAATTCAATGGTCAGAACTTGCTGGATGGCTCGTTCCAGGCTGCGCAGTTCCAGGTCGGCGCCAATGCCAACCAAACCATCAGCGTAAGCGTAGCAGGCGCCACAACGAATACACTCGGCAACTACGGCGGCGCCGGCGCCGCCGTGACCGCTAACGCCTGGACCGTTGCTTCGAGCATAGTCATCAACGGCACCACGATCGGCGCATCCAACGCCACCACCGACCCCGGCGTGAGCGCATCGAGCGCTGCGGCCAAAGCAACAGCGATCAACGCCCAAACCGGTCTGACAGGCGTTACTGCGACTGCCTCGACGACGGTTGCAGGCGTTCCGGCCACTCCCGGTAACGCGACCACGTCGGGTCAACTGTGGATCAATGGCATCGCCATCGGCTCCATCAGCAGTTCCACCAGCCCGCTGGGCCAGATTCAGAATGCCGCCAATGCGATCAACGCGGTTTCCTCACAATCGGGCGTCACCGCCACAGCCGATGCCAGCACCGGCCAATTGTCGCTGACGGCGTCAGATGGACGCGATATTAATGTGTCAGCTAGTGCCACAAGTAGTGCCGCGGTGTTATCCGCTACCGGATTGACTGCAAATGCATTTACAGATACTGGCGGCGTCGGTGGTCTTGGCATTCTTGCCAACGGCAATCTCGACGCAACGGGTACCGGCAACACTGGGGGAAGTACCACTGGCGGCACACTGAGCATGAATTCGTCTGCGTCGATCAATCTGACTGATACTAATGCTGGTACGGCTTTGGCGGACGGTGGCCTGACAGGCTACTCGTCCCAACTGTCAAGCTTGAGCACACTGGACCTCACTTCGGTCACTGGCGCCAATGCGGCGATCAACATCCTGGATGCGTCAATTAACCAGATCAACGGGCAACAGGCCGACCTGGGTGCGGTACAAAATCGCTTCACATCGACTATCAGCAACCTGAACACCGCCTCGACGAACCTGTCGGCCGCGCAAAGCCGGATTGAAGATACGAACTATGCAGCAGAAACAGCTAACCTTGCCCACTATCAAATCTTGCAACAAGCAGGCACTGCAATGTTGGCGCAAGCAAATTCGTTGCCAAACTCGGTATTGACGCTGTTGCGTTAATTGATTAATTAATCACGCAGTATGAGCAACCCGGCCGGTTTTTCAGGCCGGGTTTTCGCCCATAAAGGAAGGTCATCATGGATATCCGACCACTTGGCAGCACGACCCAGTCCGGGTCAACTGCCGCACCGGCGCCAGAACCAACCGCCGCAGCCACCACCACTCCTACTGCGACCGGTGTCGCAAAGGCTCCTGCCGCCGCAGCACAGCCAGTTGCAGCGGTGCAGCCCGAGCCCTCGCTCGACCAGGTGAACCACGCCGTGCAAAAAATCAATAGCGCGATGGCGTCGCAATCGCAGGGAATCAAATTTTCGATCGACTCCGCCAGCCATCACATTGTCGTCAGCATCGTGGACCAAAAGACTAACGAGGTTCTTCGTCAAATTCCCTCCAAGGAAGCGTTGGCGATTGCGGACTCGCTCGACCAGAAGCAAGGATTGCTAATCAAACAACAAGCTTGAGCGTGCATAATAAGCTTTCAAAATAAGCTTTCAAAATAAGCATGCAAATCGCCCTCTAAAGTCCGCTTTGTTTGTGCCGTAAATGATTTATATTGTAGTTTTTGTTGGAGGCACAAGTGAGTAGCTCTACTGTTGCACCTGTCGCCAATAATACCGGTGCGGCGGCACTTTCTAGTGTGGGCGTCGGTTCAGGATTGGACGTCAATAGCATCGTCTCCAAACTGATGCAGGTTGAATCGCTGCCGCTTACCCAGCTTAACAGCCAGGTTACCAGTTATCAAGCTACCTTGTCTGCTTATGGCACGGTCAATTCCGCGCTCGGTACATTCCAGACAGCGGTGCAAACCCTCAATTCGTCCAGCATGTTCAGCGCGTTGTCGGTGACGCCGGGCAATTCGTCGATATTGACAGGCACCGCAACCGGCACGGCGATAGCCGGCAGTTACAACGTCAACGTTACTCAACTCGCCCAGGCGCAGTCGCTGACGACCGCCGGGCAAGCAAGCACCTCCGGCGCCATCGGCAGCGGCGCCGCGACGACGATTTCCTTTCAGTTCGGCACTATCAGCGCCAATCTGGCCGGCGCCACGTTAGCAGCCGGCGTGGCCAGCGGCGGCATCGCAGCGGGTTCGCTCACCCTCAATGGAACCGCGATCAGCACCGACGCCTCAACCACCAGCGCCAGCGCACTTGCCACGCAAATCAACTTGGAAACCGGCACCACCGGCGTAACGGCTGCCGTATCCAACGGCGGCGTCACACTGACCTCGGCCAGCCCGATCACCGTGGCCGGCAGCGCACCTTCAGCCGCGGGCTTCACGGCGGGCAGCACCCTTGCAAGCGGAGCCTACAACAATTCCCTTTTCACGCAGGACCCCAGCATTGCCGGCGGCACCGTATCGATCGACAGCACGAATAATTCGCTGCAAGGCATCACCAACGCGATCAACAGCGCCCATCTCGGCGTCACCGCAACCATCATCAACGATGGCAGCAGCACGCCAAATCGCCTGGTGCTGACATCGAACGCCACCGGCGCCACGTCCAGCATGAAGATCTCGGTGAGCGGCGATTCCACGCTGAGCAGCCTGCTCTCCAATGACCCGGCCGCAACGCAAAACCTGACCCAGAGCGTGAATGCCCAAAGCACCTCCCTGACCGTCAACGGCATCCCCATCACCAGCGAAAGCAACACCATCAGCGGGGCAATACAGGGAGTAACGCTGGACGTCAGCACGATCGGTGCGACGTCGGTTGCGGTGGCGCAAAACTCCTCTTCGGTGCAAGCGGCGGTAAGTTCGCTGGTGAGCGCCTACAACTCGTTGAATGGCCTGTTAAATTCGGCGACCGCGTTCAACGCGAGCACCAAGGCGGCCGGCCCCCTGATCGGCGACAGCGGCATCCAAACAATCCAATCCCAGTTGCGCCAACTGCTTGGCACGCCGGTCGCCGGCGCCAGCCAGAATTTGAACTCCATCGGGCAATTGGGAATTACGTTTCAAAGCGACGGCAGCCTGGCGCTCAATACCACCACATTGCAAACGGCGATCACCAACAATTACAGTAGCGTCGGCGCGTTGTTTTCAGCGATAGGGACCGCATCGGACGGCTTGGTCGGTTTTAAAACCTCCACCGCGGCGACCAAGCCCGGCACCTATGCGGTCGACATCACGCAAGTGGCCAGCCAGGGAACTGAAGTGGGGAGCGCCGCCCCCGGGCTTACCATCACCAGCGGCAGCAACGATCAATTGTCGCTGATAATCGACGGCGTCAATTCCTCCGTCAACCTGCCGGCCGGAACCTACACCGCCGCTTCGCTGGCGGCGGAAGTGCAGACCGTCATCAATGGCTCGACGGCCATCGCCAACGCCGGAAGCGCGGTCAACGTCACGGTGAATAGCAGCGGCGCCTTGGCGATCACGTCAAAACGCTTTGGTTCGGCTTCGACTGTCAGTCTGGGAGGCGATGCGCTCGGCACGCTGTTGGGGTCTGCACCGACCAGCACTACCGGGCTCGATGTCGCCGGCACCATAGGAGGTAACCTGGCGACCGGTTCAGGCCAAGTCCTGACCGCATCCAGCGGCGGACCGACTGAGGGTTTGGCGTTGACCATCAATGGCGGAACCACCGGTTCACGCGGCACGCTTACCTTCTCGCAAGGCTATGCGTATCAACTGAATAATCTGCTGACTTCCTTTTTAGGCAGTTCGGGGCCGCTTACCGTCGAAAGCAACGGCCTCAACAACAACATTACCGGCATCAACACGCAAATCGCCGAGCTCAATGTAACGCTGGCGGCACAGCGGGCAAATTACCTGGCTGAATTTACCGCCCTGGATACGACCATGTCCAGCATGAATGCAACGCAGACATTTTTGACTCAGCAGTTGGCATCTTTGGCCAGCAACAGCGGCGGTTGAGAAAGTAACTAGGGAAAAATAAATGTTTGGATCATCTCAACGGGGCGCTGTCGCCTACGCCAATGTCGGAGCCGAAACCGGCGTCATGTCGGCCAGCCCGCACAAGCTGGTGGTCATGCTGTTTGAAGGCGCCATGCTGCATGTCACCTTAGCCATCCAGCATATGAAAGCCGGCAGTGTCGCCCAAAAAGGCAAGGCTATTTCCAGGGCGATTGCGTTTATCGAAACCGGTTTGCGTGCCAGTCTGAATAAAGAGGTAGGCGGCGAAATAGCGCTGAATCTGGATGCGTTGTACGCATACATGAGCAAGCAATTGTTGGCCGCCAATATAAAGAACCAGACCGAGATTCTGGAAGAAGTCTATCGCCTTCTGAGCGAATTGAAAGGAGCGTGGGAAGCAATCGGCGCCGACGGCGGCAAGCCGTTGCAAGTGAAGCCGCCGCCTGTCACGGTTATCGATCCGCTCGCACCGCGCCAATCCCGTCTAGTGAAGGCTTGATCGATGATGAATAGTCAAGAAGTGGTGTCCGCTTATGAAACCGTTGCGGCAATTACGGATCAGATGCTGACCGCTGCGCGTTGCGCAAACTGGACGCAACTGGCAACGCTAGAAAAAGTCTGCGCGCAACATGTCGAGGCGATCAGGAACAATGAACGCGAAGCGGCGCAAGGG